>CALRUV010000212.1:0-6256 GCA_943371455.1 Chitinophaga pinensis
TCATTTTAGTGCTTTCAGCACCGGATTTGTTGACATATTAGCCGCTGAACAAACCCCTGATAATTCAGGCTGGTTTCAGGGCACGGCAGATGCGGTAAGGCAATCCATGCGCCATATTTCCAATTTTGAATATGAATATATCCTCATTCTTTCCGGGGATCAATTATACCAGATGGATTTCAGTGAAATGATGGACGCTCATATTGCCGGTGGTGCAGATATCAGTATCGCCACTATTCCCGTAGATGATAGGGATGCTCCGGAATTTGGGATACTTAAAACAGATGAAAACAGCTATATCACATCTTTCATAGAAAAACCCAGTAAGGAATTATTGCCTGAATGGGTCAGTGATACAGGTTCTGACATGCAAAAGGAGGGTAGAAATTACCTGGCATCTATGGGTATCTACATTTTCAGTAAACAGGTATTGGCAGATTTATTGAATACTGCTCATCCTGCTGCTACTGATTTCGGTAAAGAGATCATACCAGATTCCATTGCTCATTATAGGGTTAGCAGTTTTCAGTATGATGGTTATTGGACAGATATCGGAAATATTTATTCTTTCTATGAAGCCAACCTGGCGCTTACCCAGGAAATGCCTCCTTTCAATTTATTTGATAATAATAAAACAGTTTACAGTCGCGCCCGCATGTTACCTCCTGCTAAAATAAGTGGTACCACTTTAGAAAGAACAATCATAGCAGAAGGTTCCATTATCCATGCAAGCAGAATTGAACAAAGTGTGGTGGGTATTCGTGCAAGAATTGGTCACGGAACCACCATTGTGTCGTCTTATATCATGGGTAATGATTATTATGAAACCATTGAAGAAATGGAGCAGAATAAAATCAAGGGTAAACCAAAGATTGGCATTGGTGAAAGATGTTATATTAAAGATGCCATCATTGATAAGAATTGTAGAATTGGTAACGATGTAAGAATCAATGGGGGTAAACACTTGGCCAACACCGATCATGCATTATATACTGTGAAAGATGGTATTGTGGTAGTAAAAAAGACCGCCATTTTACCTGATGGATTTGTCATATAGCAAATATCATTGGTTAAATTTTTTTGTTCCAAACTAATTTCTAAAACATCCCTCGTGGATGTTTTTTTATTGTATTTTAGAGTACGTGTAAAAATTACATGATACTACCTTAAACGATTGCTATGTCAACTTCCTACTCAGGTACAAAACCCCGCTTGGGCTTCTGGCAAATTTGGAATATGTGTTTTGGTTTTTTTGGTATCCAGTTTGGCTGGAGTTTGCAGATGGGTAATATGAGCGCTATCTATGAATACTTGGGTGCTTCACCCGAACAGATTCCGGGTTTGTGGTTAGCTGCTCCCATGACTGGTTTAATTGTTCAGCCCATTATTGGTTATATGAGCGATCGTACCTGGCATCCCAAACTGGGCCGCAGGAGACCTTATTTTTTAATTGGGGCAATTTTAAGTTCACTTGCATTATTCATTATGCCCAATGCCTCTGCCATCTGGATGGCTGCAGGTACCTTGTGGATACTGGATTCTTGTATCAATATCAGTATGGAACCCTTTCGTGCGTTTGTTGCCGATAACCTGGATGAAAAGCAAAGATCCTATGGTTTTGCCATGCAGAGTATGTTTATTGGACTGGCCTCATTTGTTGCTGGTTATCTTCCGCAAAAACTAGTAGAATGGTTTGGTGTTTCAAGGGATAAAGCTGGTGGTGCCATACCTCAGAATATCATGCTGTCATTTTATATCGGTGGTGCTGTTTTTCTGATCTCTGTTTTGTACACCGTTTTTAAAAGCAAGGAATACCCACCATCCGATCCTGACTGGAAAGAAAAATTAAATGCTTCCAATAAGGGTTTCATGGGTGGGGTGAAAGAAATTTATCAGTCCATCATAGAAATGCCCGTGCAGATGAAAAGACTGGCATTGGTTAATTTTCTTACATGGCCTGGGCTTTTCCTCATGTGGTTTTATTACAGTACCGGTGTTGCTACCGATATTTTTGGCGGTGATCCGGTTGGTAATAGTGATGTGTATACAAAAGGGCTGGAATATGCCAATACAACTTCTGCTATTCTCAATCTGGTAACATTTGCTTTCTCATTTAGTTTGCCATTCCTGGTTAGTAAACTAGGTAAAAAATATACCCATACTGTCTGTTTATTAATAGGGGGTATCGGTTTAATTATGGTAAACCATATTGAACAAGCATCATTATTATATGTTGCCATGGGTATGGTAGGGATAGCCTGGGCTTCTGTATTATCCATGCCCTATTCCATGCTGGCAGGCTGTTTACCCGAAAATAAAATTGGCATTTACATGGGCATTTTTAATTTCTTCATAGTATTACCAGAAATTATTGCCTCGCTGTTTTTTGGTAAGATCATGGAAAATGTTTTGCATAACGACAGGCTGCTGGCAGTGCAAATTGGTGGTTGTTTACTCGTTTTAGCAGCAATTGCCTGTGCCATTATTGTAAAAGAAAATAAAACAACTGAATCTATATGAAAAAGAGTTTATTCCTTGCCCTTGTTTGCATGGTAGGTTATTGGCAAAGCTTTGCACAGTATGCAAAACTATATCCGTCGGGTTGGTTTGTAAATATGAAATGGAATAAGGTGCAAATTTTAGTACAGGGCGACTATGATGGTTTTAAAAATGAAAAAGTATCCTTAAAATACCCGGGTATTACGCTAAATAAAGTAAGCAGTTTTGAAAATGGAAAATTCATTGCTTTGGATATCACCATTGCTTCAACAGCAAAGCCCGGTGATGTGATCATTGAGTTTAAAGATGGTAATAAAATGCATGCTGTAAAATGGCCCTTACAAGCCAGAAGAAGCGGAAAGGGAAATTCCTTTGCACAAGGCGTAAACTCATCTGATTTTATTTATTTCCTGATGCCTGATCGTTTTAGCAATGGTGATCCATCCAATGATAAAGTAGCAAGCATGCGCGACCAAACCTTAAACCGCGATTCTATTTATCACCGCCATGGTGGTGATATGCAAGGGGTGATCAATCACCTGGATTACCTGCAAAGCCTTGGTGCGACTACTTTGTGGATGACACCGGTTATAGAAAATGATATGCCTAACAGAACAGAACATGGTTATGCATTCACTAACCATTATGCCATTGAACCCAGATTTGGCGGACCGGAAGCGTATAAAAAACTAAGTGATGCCTTACATGCAAAGGGGATGAAACTTATACAGGATGCCGTTTATAACCATGTGGGCAGTTATCATTTTATGATGAAAGACCCACCAGCAAAAGACTGGTTACACCAATGGCCTTCTTTTACGCAAACCAGTTACAAGGACCAGCCAACATTTGATCCTTACGCAACAAAATCGGATGCAAAGCGAACCGTTGATGGATGGTTCACCAGAGAAATGCCCGACCTGAATCACCAGAACCCTTATGTTGCAAATTTTCTCATTCAACATGCATTGTGGACGGTAGAAACATTTGGTGTGGATGGTTGGCGTATAGATACCTATTTGTATAACGACCTTCCTTTCATGAACAGGTGTAATAAAGCATTAACAGATGAGTACCCCAAAATGACCTTATTCGGAGAAAACTGGGTTCATGGTGTGATCAACCAGGCTTTTTATGTAGAGAATAATTTGAATATTCCTTTCAAAAGTAATTTACAGGGTGCCATCGACTTTCAATTATTATTATATGGCATACAACCAGCATTGAACCAGGAATTTGGCTGGACAGAAGGCGTTAATAAATTATACAATACTTTAAGTAATGACTTCATTTATAAAGACCCCACGCGTAACCTCATATTTTTGGATAACCATGATATGACGCGTTTTTTTAGTACGGTTAATGAAGATGTGGCCAAACAAAAAATGGGTATTGCCTGGTTGCTTACTTGCAGAGGTATTCCGCAAATGTATTATGGCACCGAAGTGATCATGAAGGGCGTAAGCAATCCGGATGGTTGGGTAAGACTTGATTTTCCGGGTGGATGGACGGGCGACAAAAAAAATGCATTTACAGGAGAAGGTTTAACAGCAGCTGAATCAGAGGTTCAACAATATACCAAGGCTCTTGGAACTTATAGGAAAAGTTCTTCTGCCTTAAAAACAGGTAAGTTAATGCAATACTTACCTGTAGATGGATTGTATGTATATTTTCGTTATGATGATAGTCAAACAGTGATGTGTGTAATGAATACATCCCGTAAAGAGAAACAAGTTTCCCTTAGTGATTATGCAGAAAGAACCAGTGGATTCAGTAAAGGGAAAAATGTAGCCGATAAAAAAGAGATGGCTAACAAGTTTACGATTTCTGCTAAAGAGATGCTGGTTATTGAGTTATTAAAATAAGACATTTAGTCAAAAATAGTTGGTAAAAAATGCTATAATTTAATATCACAAAGGGTTTCAGTGAATTAAACTGGAACCCTTTGTTATGAATGAGTTATAGATTTTTTGTAGGATCAAGATGCTTAAAGCCTCAATGGTAAGTACAAACAATCTGTAGAACAAAAAAACTAACAGTTATAGGGATACACTGTAAATTGGAATATTAATAACCAACTTACAAAGAAACAATCCAGAGCCTTTTCTCAGCCTCTTTGCCCCAGTCTTTCAAACCCTTCTTTAATTCATTATTCAATTGCACCCAATTTACTTTTTTCCCTTTTTGTGTTGGGTTTAACTGGGCAACGGTTGGTTCTATTAATTCTAATTTAGTAGCAAACCAGGTTGTATACAATCTGGGTATGGCCATGCCCAGTATCAAACCCGGTAATCCGCCAAAGCTTTCTGGTCCGCTGCTTACGGGTATTTGGTCAGTATAAAAAGCCACTACATATACCGAGTCGCAAATTTTGGTTACTGCTTTTCTGCATTCAAAACCGGCTATCTCTCTTGTTTCATCCGTAATACGCCATTCAAACTTTTTTAAACTATCGTTAATCAGATAAGTGTTTTCAAAAAATTCTCTTTGGGTGGATAAGCTGTTCTTTGCAAAGTCCTGCACTACTGCATCTGTTTCCGTTGGCTTCGATCCCCACATCAGGTATTTATTATCTGAATTTTCTTTGGCTAACTTAAAAACAGACTTACTATCATCAAACCTGAGTTCATAAATATCTGAAACAATTTTTGGGTACAATTTCATCATTTCCTTATACCACATATTGTCTTCACCTTCTTCTTCCAGTGGTTTGAACTGGTTAATTTTTTTCTCGTATTCTACACGACCTTTTGTGATGAATTGTGTTTGAGCAGTTGCGGATGTTAAATAAAATAAACATGCAATGATTGTATATATGCGCTTAAAATCCATTATTGGTTGGTTTTCCGTTTTTAGTAAAATTATAGATCACCGAAACCAAAACAAAACGTTTGATGGTTTCCGTAGTTGTTTCAGAAATAAAGTTGCTGTTTACATTTCTGTTGATGCCCCTATTTTGGTTGAAGAGGTCATTCACCATTAGTTTCATCTCCCATTTATCATCTTTTGTAAGTGTTTTACGGATGGAAGGATTAAATAAGTAAACATTCTGCTGATTGGCAAACGCAGCTGTTTTTTGGTAAAGTGTTGCTTGTAAACCAAGGTCTAAATAAGTTTTTATTTTCTTAAACTTCAATTGCACATTGGAATACAAACCATATTGCCAGAAATTGGTTTGAACATCCGGTCTGATAGAAGAAACTGAATTATTATAAGTGGCGTTTACATTCATCCAGAGATTGATCCATTTATCTCCCCAGTACCCTGCATTCATGAATATGTTGAGGGTTTTGTTATCTGTTACATTTTTAAGTCCGTTAATCATATTCACATTTCTGCTTTTTCCCGGGCCTACATCAAAGCTAACGTTGAAGGAAGGGAAAAGATCAAATCCATATCCGGCTTCAAAACTGTAATTATAGTTTCCGGAAACATTGATGGCCTGGTTAATTCTTCTGCCAATACTGTCAACCAAACTTGCATTGGTAATGGCATTGTCTGTTGATGAATACCTGGCAGAAAATGAAATACTCCTGCTCTTTAAAACCTTGTAATCAGAAGCCCTGAAACTGAAACTATGCGTAAAAGCTTGTTTCAGATCAGGATTGCCTACTGCAATATTCAAAGGATCGATATTGTCTATAATAGGTTGAATTTGTTGCAGCGATGGGTTTCTGGTATTGCCCACATAATTGAAATTCATGCGCCTTTGCTGTTTGGGCGTATAATTAAAAGTAACCTGCGGGATAAAATTATT
>CALRUV010000213.1:0-6241 GCA_943371455.1 Chitinophaga pinensis
AGTTTTCAGAAAAGCTATATTCCCATTGCGGTTTTATTAGAAGGAAAATTTCAATCACTATACCAGAACAGGCTTAGTCAATCAATGATGGATTCAGTTGCCAGCAATACCGGCAAGCCTTATTTGGGAATGGCAAGTAAAGAAGGCAAACAGATAGTGGTGGCAGATGCAGATATTGTAACCAATACCATCAGCAATACCAGTGGCCCCTTGCCAATGGGTTTATTACCTTTTGAAAATTATCGGTTTGCCAACAGGGAATTTTTTCTCAATTCGATGGACTATCTGGTAAGCACGCAAAACCTCTTTGAAAGCAGGAACAAGGATTTTATCCTTAGGTTATTGGATAAATCTAAACTGGCCGAACAAAAGCTGCAATGGCAGATGATCAATATTGTGTTACCTATACTTCTGATCATACTAGCCGGCATTTTCTTTCAATGGAAAAGGAAAAGAAAGTTCGAAAGATCATAAATTAGTTTTGACGGATAAAGTTGCCGTCTGATTATCTTTATTACCAAATCAAATTCATGTCAACACATCAGCTTGTTTACCTTGTTTTCGGAATTGTTCTTGTTTTTGCATTAGTGCTAGACCTGGGTATTCTTAGTAGAAAAAATAAAACCATAACTATTAAAAATGCCCTGTACCAGACTTTTTTCTGGGTAGGACTGGCACTCATGTTTTTTGTTTTTCTCTGGATAGAAGCGCCCGCTCTTGCTTTGGAAAACAGTGCTGCTGAACATGTGGGAGATGTGTCATCCGGCCCTCAACTGGCGCTGGAATTTTTAAGTGCCTACCTGATGGAATGGAGCTTGAGCATCGACAATATTTTTGTGTTCATTTTACTCTTCACTTCTTTTTCGGTAAAAGAAAAACATTATCCCCGCGTGTTGCTGATAGGAATTCTGATGGCCATTATATTCCGGATCATTTTTATTGCGGTTGGCGTGGCATTGGTTGCCAAATTCTCGTGGCTCTTGTATGTTTTCGGCATCTTTCTGGTATATACAGGGTACAAAATGTTTACCACAAATGAAGAGCAGGAATTTGATCCGCATAATTCTAAAGTGTATAAATTTCTAAAGCGTTTCCTGCCTATTGTAAATCATGATGGTGATGGTAAGTACATGGTACGCGTTAACGGAAAACCTTTCTATACCTCACTTTTTGTGGTCATTATTTTACTGGCTTCCATCGATCTGGTTTTTGCATTGGATTCTATACCAGCAGTAATGGGTATTTCAAAGGATCCGATGGTCATTTATACTTCCAATATTTTTGCGGTTTTGGGTTTGCGATCCTTATTCTTTTTATTAAGAGGAGCCGTAACCAAGTTTGAATACCTGCCGCAGGGTATAGCATTGGTGCTCATCTTTATTGGTATAAAAATGCTGGGCGAACATTACCTTAATATGTGGATGGATAAAACAACACAGGTTTTCTTATCATTGGGCATGATTGTTATTTGTTTAACGGGTGCTGTTTTCTATTCTATTTTTATGAATAAAAAAGGAACACCCAAAGACGTTAATGACGGATCTATTTAAACCCTTTAGCAAATATGTCTTATGCTATCAAATATATTGCAAGCCTTTTACATGCAGTAAATACTGTTCATGCAACAACAGAGATAGTCTACCTTTTATTAGATAGTCGTAAAATTGTTTTCCCGCAGAGCTCACTTTTTTTTGCCATCACCGGTGACAGACGCGATGGCCATTCATTCATCAAAGAAGTATATGATCGGGGTGTAAGAAATTTTGTGGTTCAAAAGGATCATCCGCTCATTGATTTTCCTGATGCTGTTTTCCTGCAAGTGACGGATGTGCTGAAAGCCTTGCAAATACTGGCATCTAAGCATCGTTCAGCTTTTTCTATTCCGGTGATAGGTATAACGGGAAGTAATGGTAAAACCATCGTAAAAGAATGGTTATACCAGTTACTGCAAGCAGACCTTCCCATAGTAAGAAGTCCTAGAAGTTTTAATTCGCAGATTGGTGTGCCATTAAGTGTTTGGCAACTAAACCAAACGCATCAGCTAGCCATTTTTGAAGCAGGCATTTCAGAACCAGGGGAGATGGATGCACTGGCCGATATCATTCAACCAACCATTGGTGTATTTACCAATTTGGGTGATGCACATAATAAAGGTTTTACTGACCTGAGACAAAAAGCCATCGAAAAAGCCAAACTCTTCAAGCATGCGGAGGTATTGGTATTCTGTAAAGACAATTTTCAGGATGTCTTTTTTCCGGATACTTTGGATGCTGCATTTTTTCCTGCTAGGATTTCTTTTTTTAGCTGGAGTAGAAACCAGCCTGCCACTTTAAAGATTCTGGCAGAAATAGTGCAGGAAAAGCAAACCATTATTTCTGCAATCTATCAGTCTGATACCATACAAATTGCCCTGCCCTTTACAGACAAAGCATCTATTGATAATGCGATCACCTGTTGGTGTGTATTGCTACAGATGCAATATGCGCCAGCAAAGATTGCAGAGAGAATTCTGCAATTAGAAAGAGTGGATATGCGCATGCAGTTAAAGAAAGCTATCAATAATTGTTATGTATTGAACGATAGTTATAGCAACGATCTTTCATCGCTGGAAACGGCGATGGATTATTTATTGCAGCAGGCAGGTAAACAGCCCGCTGTATTAATACTATCAGACCTGATGCAATCCGGCATAGAGGAAGCAGCGCTTTACCAATTGATTGCGACCATGCTTAAGCAAAGAGGCCTACAGCGTTTTATAGGTATTGGCAGCGCTATCACGCAACAGCAGCAACAGTTTCGGCAATTGGGCGCTAATGTTTCCTTTTATCCGGATACCGAATCTTTTTTACAACAGGCAAGCACGCACGAATTTAAGGATGCTTATATTTTATTAAAAGGCGCCAGGGTTTTTGCGTTTGAAAGAATCTCACATTGGCTGGAACAGAAAGTACACCAAACCGTTTTAGAGATCAATCTAACGGCCATGTTGCATAATTTAAAAGAGTACCAAAAGCAGTTAAAGCCGCAAACAAAACTAATGGCCATGGTAAAAGCTTTCAGCTATGGCAGTGGGAGTGCAGAAGTGGCGCGGATACTGCAATTTCATAAAGTAGATTACCTGGCAGTGGCTTATGCAGATGAAGGCATTGAATTACGAAAGGCTGGCATCAGTTTGCCCATCATGGTAATGAGTCCGGATGTGGCAAGTTTTGATGCACTGGTAAACTATGATCTGGAGCCCGAAATTTATTCCTTTCCCATCTATCAGGCATTTCATGCTTATCTCTTACAACAGGCTATTCAAACATTTCCGGTTCATATCAAATTCAATACGGGTATGAATAGGTTGGGTTTTGAAATCGAGGAAGCAGCATCATTGGCTAAGCTATTATTGACCAATCAAACTATGGCTGTTAAAACGGTTTTCAGTCACCTGGTCTCCAGCGAAAATGCAGCACAGGATGGCTTTTCAAAAAAGCAGGTGCAATCTTTTCAGTCAGCCAGTAATACCCTGGAGCGCATTTTACAATACCCTATTTTGAAACACCTGGCTAATTCTGCGGCTATTTTTCGTAATCCTGATTTCCAGTTTGATATGGTGCGTTTGGGCATTGGCTTATACGGAGTGGCAATCGCCGATAGCAAAGATCTTTTGCTGGAAACAGTATCGGTATTAAAAACCACTATTGCACAGATCAGAAAAGTGCCCGCAGGTGAATCGGTAGGCTATGGAAGGGCGGGAGTGGTAGCACAGGATAGCCTGATAGCTACGGTAAGAATTGGTTACGCGGATGGTTACGACAGGCGCCTGGGTAATGGCAAGGGCTATATGTGGTTAAAGGGAAAACAGGCGGCTGTGGTTGGTCAGGTTTGTATGGATATGTCCATGATTGATATTACAGGAATAGAAAATGTGCAGGAAGGGGATGAGGTGGAAGTTTTTGGCAGGCATGTAACGGTACAGGCATTGGCAGCCATTGCCAATACGATACCTTATGAAATTATGACGGGTGTAAGTGAGCGTGTAAAAAGGGTTTACATGGAAGAATAATTGGGTTGCTAAGTATTTGTTTAATCTTATACAAGAATTCCCATCAATAGGTGCCAAATCCTATCTTTGCCCACCATAAAACCAAGGTTGTGAAAGGAAAACACATCATTTTTATCATTTTACTGATACTGTTGGCAGACCAGGGCTTGAAATTCTATATCAAGCTCAATTATTTTGCAGGTGAAGAGCATAAAATAATGGGCAACTGGTTTAGGTTGCATTTTGTAGAAAATGAGGGCATGGCCTGGGGCTGGAAATTTGGTGGCGGCTTTGGAAAGATAGCCCTCACCTTGTTCCGATTGGTAGCAGTAATCTGGGGTAGTTTTTTATTGAAAGATTTTATCCGCAAGAAATTTCATACAGGTTTTATTATTTGTGCCGCGCTCATTTATGCTGGTGCATTGGGTAACCTGATTGATAGTTTATTTTATGGGTTACTTTTTGAGCAAAGCAATCCTTTGAATTTGAATATTGCCCGATTCCTGCCTCCCGGTGGTGGTTATGCAGGATTATTACATGGTAAGGTGGTGGACATGCTTTATTTTCCGGTTATCACCAATGCGCATTTTCCGGCATGGGTACCTTATTGGGGTGGTGATGAATTTGAATTTTTCCGTCCGGTATTTAATATTGCTGATGCTTCTATATCAACCGGTGTGATCGTGATCTTACTCTTTCAAAACAGGTATTTCAAAAAGCACGAAACCACCGAACACCATACGGTTGTAACCGATAGTTTGGTGAATGATAAAACACAGATTTTTTAAGAAGCTGTTATAGCCCATATAGCCATTGTTGGTGTTTTCACCAACAATGATCTTCGCGGTTTATGCCATTGTTTGTGATCCATGCGCCATTTTTTGTTTTCACAAAAAGTGAACACAAGAAATTTTAAATTCCACATTAATAAGTATTAAAACACCATGTTATATTCCCATATAATAAAAAGGATTTGGGTAAAATTGAAAGTTCATTAGATAAACTGAATTGGTAACTGTTTGCGTATTATGGGTAGATGGTATGCGTATTTTAAGTAGATGAATGGATTAGATTTTACATTATCTACCTAAAAAACGCATTCCTTTTGGTTGAATTGCATAGTTTTAGAATTTTTAAAAACAATAAATGTTGCGTACTTTTAAGTGTTGTACGCAACCTTAAAAACATTCGGTTTCTAATTTATGACAATTAAAAACATTTACATTTTTAGGTATTGAAAACTTCTATAGTAATAAAAAGACTAAAAGCATTTATAATAGACTATTTTATTATTCTTATTTATATAGGACTGTTGCTTGGGATTACATTATTATTTTCCAGAATTTTTCAATTAAAATTAGATAATGTTAATCCTGTTACTGGGGGACTAATTGCATTTATCACTTTGACATTGCCTGTAATTCTTTATTTCACGTTATCAGAAAATGGTAAGTTTACCGGTACAATTGGAAAAAGAAAATTTGGAATACATGTTGTAAGTAAAACTTTAACTAAAGCAAGACTTGGGCAACTGTTAATAAGAAACTGTATTAAATTTCTTCCATGGGAACTTGCTCATTTTTTTGTATTTAGACTTTTCTATTTTACTTCAACTAATAAAAGTACTCCTGACTGGGTTTTGGCAGGTTTAATAGTTTCACAGGGACTTGCCTTTATTTACCTTCTTTGTATCATTTTCTGTAAAAATAACCGGACTGTTTATGAATTATTTTCTCAGACAAGGGTTGTTCAAAATATAGCATAAAGGCTGCCTACAACAATGGGTTTTGTGCAAGTGTGGCTTGACAAATAAACATCAGCCAATTGCAAATCCAGGCTGTGGTTCGGGCTGGAAAAACATCGCTGAACATTTATTCTTAACTTCAACTTTATATTTTCAATCAGCAGCGGCTGTGGGCGGTTGGAATACTAATTCCACACCTGCCACAAAGCCCTTCCCCTTGGGGGCTTTGTATTATCAGGTTTCGTATCTTTGAACTATGACACAGTTGGAATCCATAAAAGATTTGCTGCTTAGACTCAAACCAGAGCTAATGGAAAAGTATTCTATTATCTCTATTGGCCTTTTTGGATCAGTTGTGCGCAATGATTTTTCACCAACCACAAGCGACATCGATATTATTGTAGATTTTTCTAAGCCAATCGGAATAGAATTCATTGATTTGGCTGATTATCTCGAACAGAAGATTA
>CALRUV010000214.1:0-6222 GCA_943371455.1 Chitinophaga pinensis
AAGTCCTTAATTCAACATCTGTTTTTTTACTACCAGCCTGTTGTAATTCTTCTATCAATGTATTGCCCATACTAAGGGCTTCTAATTGGTGTTGTGCATAAAAGCTTTCTTCAACATTATGGCCCCATAAACGTTCTCCACTAAATGCTTCCGTTCCGGCTATCATCCTTAATACGGTTGATTTTCCTTTACCGTTGGCACCAATCAATGCAATTTTATCACCACGTTCAATTTCAGCAATAGCATGTTCCACAATTTTCAAATGGCCAAAACTTTTGCTAACATCCTTCAATTGAACCAAAACCTTACCTGGAATTTTTTCCAGTTGGAAATTGATTCTTAAGTCGGGCCTTTCCAGTTTTACATCTTCTATCTTATCAATCTTATCCAGTCTTTTTTGCACGCTCTGAGCCTGTGCAGCTTTACTGGCTTTTGCTTTAAACCTTTCAATGAATCTTTCCTGCTGCCGGATATAATCCTGCTGATTTTCAAAGGCTTTCTGCTGCATATCGATCCTGATCAGCTTTTCCTGCTCATAAAATTCATAATCACCGGTATAAATATGAATCTGCTGCTGGTAGAGTTCCACAATTTTGTTTACCATCCGGTTAAGAAAGAATTTATCGTGACTCACTATTACCACACTACCCTTGTAGTGCAACAAATACTTTTCCAGCCATTCAATGGAAGGTAAATCCAGGTGGTTGGTAGGTTCATCCATCAATAAAACATCCGGTTGTTGCAAGATCATTTTGGCCAGTAGTACACGCATCCGCCAACCTCCGCTGAATTCTTTGTAAGGCCTGATCAAATCCTCATTGCTGAAACCTAATCCATGTAATACTTCTTCTGCCTTGTGGTGAATATTGTAGCCATCCAAAACATCCAGCTCATGCAGGGCATCTGTATAGCTGATCAATAATGCTTCGTTTTCAGAATCCTTTTCCAGTTCAATACCCAGTCTTTCTATCTCTTTTTCAATAGCACGTATTTTTTCAAAAGCACTCAATGCCACTTCCGTGATATTGTCATTGGTATCAAAGCTCAACAGATCCTGGTGCAGGTAACCGATCGATGTTTCCTTACTTTTTTCCACGGTTCCTTTTGCGGGGGTGTATTCGCCCACCAATACCTTTAAAAGGGTAGATTTACCGGTTCCGTTGTAACCAACCAGGCCAATTCTGTCGCCGGGTTGTATATGCCAGGTGGCATCTTCCACAATAACCCTGGCCCCAAATTCAAATGTTACGTTTTGTAATCCAATCAACATGTCTTTTTAGCTATTTAAGTGTGCAAATGTATCCCAATTCTATTTGCTTTAATTTTGTTGCAAAATATTTTACCATGAAAAACTTGGTTCTGATAGGGGTATTGTGTGTATTGATGAGTTGTGGATTGGGGAAGGATAATGGGAATATTGCTATTTTAATCCCTCTTCCCAATAGTAATATAGCCCAATCTGATACTTTCAATCAATCCTTTTTACAGTTGATGGAAGGATATTATACGCTCACGGATAATTTTTCTTCAGCGTCTGAAACTGCCATTGATGAATCAGCAAAAGCATTACTGGTATTAATAGACAGCTTCCCAATAGAAAGTGTAAAAGCAGATACAAGCCTTGTTTTTACCGCAAGATCCTATACAGATGGCATTAGAGCCGAATTGCAGGGATTATTGGGAGAGCAAGGTTTAGACAAAAAACGAATGGCCTTGCAGATGATCAGCGAACAACTCTATGAACTTATCAGAACGGTTCAATACAGCGGATCTGTTATCTATTATTTTTACTGTGCAGAGGCTATTGATGATCAGGGTGCCTATTGGTTAGGTAGATCGTCTGCTGGAAAGAATCCATATTTGTCAGCTAAAGCTACTGATTGTACTGAACTAAAGGATTCCATAGATTACCGAATCCCCCAATAAATTATAGATAAAGTCAACTTAATTACTGGTTAATTGTTGTATAGATTAACATTATGCTTAGGAGAGCTTTTTTTTTAGCGTTTTTATTAATACCCGTTTTTGTCTTGGCGCAGGAAAAGATCACCTGGAACGGTTATATCAAAGATTCTTTGAGTGGGGAAAGCCTGATTGGCGCCAATATAGCCGTTCTATCTGCTGGTAAAGGGATTTCAAGCAATCAATATGGGTTCTTTTCAATTACCCTTTCCGATGGCACCTATACAGTGCTCTGTTCATTTGTAGGTTATCAACCAAAAGAGTTTAGCCTCAATCTCACCAATAATATCCAGCAAAACATTTTACTGGTACCCAATTCACTCACATTGGCAGATGTTACTGTTACTGGAAGCAAAAGAGCCAATAATGTAAAAAATGCCCAAATGGGTAAATTTGAACTTAGTGTGAATACTGCCAGGGCCTTACCTGCATTTTTAGGTGAAGTAGACATTTTAAAAACATTACAATTATTACCTGGAATAAGAAATGGGGGTGAGGGCAATGCCGGATTTTATGTTAGGGGAGGCGGGCCTGATCAAAACCTCATATTATTAGATGATGCAGTGGTTTATAATACTGGCCATTTATTTGGTTTCTTCTCTGTATTTAATTCAGACGCCATCAAAAATGTATCCCTTATCAAAGGCGGTATGCCTGCCCAATATGGTGGCAGACTTTCTTCTGTGGTAGATGTAGCCATGAAAGATGGTAACCAAAATAAAACGCAGATCGATGCGGGAATCGGACTCATCGCTTCCCGGTTCTCTATTCAGGGACCCATCAAAAAGAACAAAGCATCTTATATGGTTTCTGCAAGAAGAACTTATATAGATGGACTGGTAAAGCCCTTTATTAAAAAATCCAGTGAGTTTTATGGGTCTGGCTACTATTTCTATGATCTCAATGCCAAAGCGAACTACCAGTTTTCTGAAAAAGATAGGATTTTCCTGAGCGGCTATTTTGGCAGGGATAAATTTAATTTCAATAACAGTAAAAGATCATTCAACACTGAAATACCCTGGGGCAATTCAACTGCCACATTGAGATGGAACCATATTTTCAACAAAAAGTTATTTGCTAACACCACTTTGGTATTTAATGATTACCAGTTTGCCTTATCCGGTAAACAGAATGATTTCAGTTTATACCTTTCTTCCGGTATCAAAGATTTAACAGCTAAAACAGATGTTGACTTCTATCCAACGCCGGAACACAAACTAAAGTTTGGTGCGCAATATACCTTTCATACATTTTTACCAAACGTGTTAAGTGGCAGCCAGGATAGCGTGGTTTTTGAGCCCAATAATGCCACTAAAAAATATGCGAATGAATATGCTATTTATTTGCAGGACGATTGGGAAATCAATGAACAATTAAAACTTAACCTGGGTGTACGTTACAGTCTTTTTCAACAGGTTGGCAGGTACACATTATTCCAGCGTGATCTGAATGGTAATAAAAGCGATAGTGTGGTTTATGGCAAAGGTGAAACAGTACAAACATACGGTGGACTGGAACCCAGGGCTACATTGCGATACAGCCTCAGCGATAAAGCTTCTTTGAAAGCATCAGTAACACGCAATATCCAATACATTCACCTCGTAACCAATGCGGGTACAACCTTGCCTACTGATCTTTGGGTGCCAAGTACCATCAGGGTAAAGCCCCAGATGAGCTGGCAATATGCTGCAGGTTATTTCAGGAATACTAAGGATGGCATGTTTGAAACATCCCTGGAACTTTATTACAAAACCATGGAAAATCAGATCGAATACAAAGAAGGCTATACGCCCTCTTTGAAAGATCCGGAGGAAGATTTTGTATTTGGAAAAGGATGGGGTTATGGTGCGGAACTTTTTGTAAACAAAGTAAAAGGCCGTTTTACCGGATGGATAGGCTATACCGCAAGTTGGACCTGGCGACAGTTTGATGCATTGAATGATGGGTTAAAATATCCCAGCAGGTATGATAGAAGACATGATATGTCGGTTGTAGGAAGTTATGAACTGACTAAAAAATGGAAGGTCTCATCTGTATTTATTTTTAGTACAGGAAATGCCACTTCTTTGCCCGAAAGATTCTATTTTGTAAGTGGGGTACTAACACAGGAGTATAGTCGTATCAATTCTTACAGAATGAAAGATTACCATCGGCTGGATATTTCAGCAACCTATACACCCACTCCCAAGAAATTGAGAAAATATACCAGCAATTGGGTATTCAGTATTTACAATTTGTACAGCAGAATGAATCCATATTTTATCTATTACGATCAGGAAGGAACAGCCACCGCTGGTAACTTGAAAGTTACTGCCAGACAGGTTTCCTTATTTCCTATTATTCCATCCGTAACCTGGAATATTCGTATGTGATCTTATTCTTTGGGCACAAAATTAATGATCACTTTTGCATTACGTTGCTCGGTTGAAGCAAGAAATACTTCGTAACGCTCTTTTCCGCCGGCCTTAATAACCATCAAAGCAGTATTTGGCGGGATATCGCCCAGGTTTTCGGCAACTACAATCAACTCATGCCTGCTATCGCTTTTTGTACATTTGATTTTAAAACTGATGGGATTAAAACTTAATCGACCATTGCTGATTACTAGTTGGTTATTATGGTAAACAGTGATACTGTCATTATCAATAGTCCCATTATCGTACAATTCTACCTGAATATTTTCTTCAGAAGTAGTTATGGTTCTAACCAGGTTATTTTCCCTTTCTACCAACACTTTGGGAAGAGGCACGCTTCTGCTGCTATTCTCAGTTTTTTGCGTCTCTTCCATTTTATTTTTTGGTGCATTCACAGGAGCTTCCGGAATTCTTTCCGCTGATTTTTCTGTAGTACCAGATGTTTGGGTATCAGGTATTTTTTTTGCATTCGGCTGTGGTTTGGCAGGCGTATTTTTTGGTATTGTGGAACCAGGGGTTTTCGCTTGCTTTTGCTCGGCTAATCCTTTTAAACCTTGGTTTTTCTTAGTAATCGCAAGATTATCAGGCGGAGTAACAGATTTTGTTGGAGGAATAATCTTAGTGGGCTTTGGAGAGGGTTTTAGGGTTGTTTTTGCAGGTTCATCTGTTTTCTTCTTCAAAAGAAAATCTTCTTTGATAAAATCAGAAACAGGCACTTTTTCAAGGTATACTTTTCCACTGCCGCAGTCTCCCTTGTCTTTTGCATTGATAGAAATGAATGTCCCTTCCAGTATTTCTAATTTACCTATTTTGGTATAATCCAGGTAACAGGTCATCAAACAGGGCTCGCTGTTATCAGACACTTTCAAATCAACCAATTTGGTTTCTTTGATGATCAGGCTTTTGGAAGTAGCATTGTAAATACCCGTTAATTCCGCTTTGCCATAAAATACGGTTGTTTTATAAGAGTAGGTTACACCTCTAATAGAATTATTAGCAAGCTGGTCTATTTGAACTTCATACTTATAATTTTCTGTTCTCATGGCGTCACGACCAATGCCAATGGATGAACTAAAATAACCGCGCCAGATTCCCGTAATTTTCTGGGCCTGCGTAAAAGAATTAGTCAATAAAAGAATGAAAAGGGTAAAAATCAATCTCATTGGGCAAATCTAAGCTTGTAAATGATTTTCAGCATACAAAGAACCGTTAAGGTTTTCATTTAAATATTGGTAAAGGAGAACATTAGTGTGCATCGGATTCTTTAACTTTGCACTCCTCTTTAAAAAAGGTTGATTTACAAAAATATGATCAATATTAGTTTTCCGGATGGCGCAGTAAGGCAGTATGAATCCGGCATCACTGCATTAGGTATTGCCAAATCCATTAGTGAAGGATTGGCAAGAAAAGTATTGGCAGCCAATATTAACGGTCAGGTTTGGGATGCCACAAGACCCATTGATACGGATGCTGCTCTTCAATTATTAACCTGGAATGAGGCGGATGGAAAAAATACATTCTGGCATTCCTCGGCGCATTTAATGGCAGAAGCTGTAGAAGCACTTTATCCAGGTGTTAAGTTTTGGGTAGGACCCGCATTAGACAAAGGTTTTTACTACGATATGGATTTGGGCGATAAAAAAATGACGGATGAAGACCTCATCATATTGGAGAAAAAAATGAATGAGCTGGCTAAAAATGCAAGCCCTTATATCCGTAAAGAAATTTCTAAAGAAGAGGCTGTTAACTACTTCACCCAAAAAGGAGATGAATACAAGCTGGATTTATTAAGTAATCTTACCGATGGTGAGATCACTTTTTATACACAGGGCGGTTTTACTGATCT
>CALRUV010000215.1:0-6217 GCA_943371455.1 Chitinophaga pinensis
CCCTTTCCTGGAGGAGTTGTTCAATCATTTTTTCCAGTTCTTTCACCCTTTTTTCCAATTCTGGCAGGGTTCGGCTCATGGCCTGAACACGCAAATAGCTGGAGAAGTCCATAGCAGGTGTTCCATTCCATGATTTATTAGGTTCTTTGATGGATTTGGTAACGCCGCTCTGACCGGCAATTTTAGAACCATCAGCAATACTAATATGTCCGGCAGCACCAGCCTGACCGCCTATCATTACATTTTTACCAATTTTAGTACTTCCACTTATGCCCACATGGGCAGCAATAACAGTATTGGTGCCAATATCTACATTATGGGCTATTTGAATTAAGTTATCCAGTTTTACACCGGAACGGATGATAGTAGAACCCATTGTTGCACGGTCAATGGTGGTATTGGCACCTATCTCTACGAAATCTTCAATAACTACATTACCTATTTGAGGCACTTTATGATAGCTGCCATCTGGCTGAGGTGCATAACCAAAGCCATCGCTCCCAATTACTGTACCCGCATGTATGGTTACATTTTTACCAATTACACAGTCCATATATATTTTAACGCCTGCATGTAAAATTACATTATCGCCTAACTTTACATGGTTACCTAAAACAACGCCCGGGTGTATTTTTACATTATTACCGATACGCACATGCTCACCGATATATACAAAAGCACCAACAAAAACATTTTCACCCAAAACAACCGTACTATCAATATAACTGGGTTGTTGTATGCCGGTTAATTGTGCGCTCATTAATTCCTGGTATTTTGCTAGTAAGGTGGCAAATGCAGTATAAGCATCCGGAACGCGTATTAAAACAGTGGATACAATGTTTTTTAATTCCAGCGATTCATTGATTATTACAATTGATGCCTGGGTGTTATAAAGGTATTCTTCGTATTTAGGATTGGCTAGAAAGGATAATTGACCGGAAACAGCTTCCTCAATTTTTCCAAAAGATTCAACAGAAACAGAGGGGTTACCCTCTAATTTGCCATTGATCATCAAAGCTATTTGCGTGGCAGTAAATTGCATGGCATGCGTTTAGATTCTTTATTTTTCATAGTAAATGGTTTAGGAAAAAGCTTTTTTATTCTATCTCTTTTTCAGGTTCCAAAACTATGTAAGCAAACAAATGTAAAATTTTTTAACGGGTGCCGAAAGGTTTTGGTCAATTAATGCATTTTCAATCCCTGAAATATCGGTTACTGTTCCATCTTTGAATAAAATATTGATCCTTTCATCTATGGTTTGGTAAAGCGTATTGGTAGCTTCTCCGGTAAAACACAAATAGCTTATATCTGCCTGTGCAACAACATATTGTGCTTTAATTACTGCTTCCTTTTCCCTAATAAAATCTTCAGAAAACGGTTCAGATTGAATTCTCGTTTTGTATAATTGTCTATTCAATAGTCGTGTACAAAGCAGCGAAAGTATTTTATCCGGATGGTCCTTCCATCTTTTGATGGCGTGCATCACATCATGGTCATCTAGAGAACAGAACTGTTCCAATGCCGATCTGTCCATGTTGCCAGTAAAGTTGCCCAGGAAAAAATCCAGTGCTGTAAAGGTTTTGAGCCCCTCGTCGTTTATAGCGTAGATGGATCTCACCCTCTCCAAAATCTTGACCAGCATTTTCTCGGCAGATAATACAGTTTTGTGCAGGTACACCTGCCAATACATTTGCCTTCGGGCTACCAGGAATTTTTCAACGCTGTAGATTCCTTTTTCTTCTACCATTAATTGACCCTCATGCACCACCAGCATTTTTAGGATCCTGTCGTAGCCAATGACACCTTCACTAACGCCAGAATAAAAACTGTCTCTGCTCAGATAGTCCATTCTGTCAACGTCTAACTGACCGCTAATAAGTTGGTGAAGAAAGGGTTTTGGGTATTGGTTGGTGAAAATCTGTATGGCCAGTGATAAACTGCCATTCATTTCTTCATTGATCAGGTGCATGATTTGCAAGGAAAGCTGCTCATGGTGTACTTCTCTAACTAATACATGTTCTAAAGCATGCGAAAAAGGGCCATGCCCGATATCATGTAATAGTATGGCTGCTTTTACGGCTATTTCTTCTTCTTCCGTAATGGCAACCCCCTTGCTTCTCAGCTCAGCCACTGCATTGTGCATCAGGTGGTATGCACCCAGAGAATGATGCAATCTGGTATGAACAGCACCAGGGTACACCAATTGTGCCATAGCCATCTGTTGGATCCTTCTCAAGCGCTGATAAAAAGGGTGGGCAATGATTTGGAATATCAAAGGGTGATTAATGGTGATAAAACCATAAACAGGGTCATTGATAATCTTCCTTTTAATTGGCACCATGCTGTTGCTGATTTGTTAAATCAATTGTTTTGGCAAAAAGCAAAAGTACAAATAAGTATCCCGTTATGCAGAATGAAATAGATTTACCCTGTAATCCATAAACGCCTTTCTAAAAGATTCTCTATCGTCTTTATTTCTACTTGCTGATGTTTACATTTACAGGAACTTATTTGAGTTGAAAATAAAACTTTCAACCCCAAACCCCAAACTCCAAACTTATTATGCCTGTTGCAAAAATTTTATGGGTGGATGATGAGATTGAAAGTCTTCAATCTCAAAAACTATTTCTTGAACACAAAGGATATGAAGTGCACACCCTTACCAATGGGTTTGATGCCATTGAGTATGTAAGCCATCATTTGGTTGATGTGGTGTTAATGGATGAGACCATGCCCGGTATTACCGGTTTGGAAACCTTGTCGCGCATTAAAGCTGTGAATAGCAGTATTCCCGTGGTACTGATCACCAAAAATGAAACTGAGAACCTGATGGATGATGCGATCGGTAGCCAGATCACCGATTACCTTATTAAACCTGTAAACCCAAACCAGGTTTTACTAACCTTGAAAAAGATCATTGATAACAAAAGACTGGTTGCAGAAAAAACCACCACCACCTATCAACAACAATTCCGTGAATTATTTATGGCTTTGAGCAATAATCCGGATTATAATGAATGGATGGAGATCTACAAGAAACTGGTTTTTTGGGAATTAGAAATGGAAAAAAGTGATAGCCCTGAAATGCGGGAAGTTTTTCAATCACAAAAACAAGAAGCCAATACAGAGTTTTTTAAATTTATCAGTCGTAATTACACATCCTGGCTTAACCCGAAAAGTTTTTCGGCACCCATTATGAGTAACCATCTTTTTCAATTTAAAGTATTACCCCATCTTGAAAAAGGTACCCCACTATTTTTTATTCTGATCGATAACCTGCGTTACGACCAATGGAAAGCGATACAACCCATTTTTGCAGAGAGTTTTAGAATTCTGGAAGAAGAAACCTTTTACTCTATATTGCCTACTGCCACCCAATATTGCCGCAATGCCATATTTGCCGGCATGTTACCACTCGACATTGAAAAACAATTTCCACAGCAATGGAAAAATGATGATGAGGAAGGGGGTAAGAATATGTTTGAAGAAGATTTTCTTCGGGCACAATTAAAAAGATTGAAAAAAGAGGATATCCGTTTTAGCTATAATAAGATCACCAATCACCATGATGGACAGCAACTGGTAAGTAATATCCATAACCTACTACAGAATGACCTCAACATTATTGTGTACAATTTTGTAGACATGCTTAGTCATGCAAGAACAGAAATGGAAGTGCTGAAAGAACTGGCAAGCGATGAAGCTAGTTACAGAAGTATCACCAAATCATGGTTTGAACATAGTCCCCTGCACCAGGCATTAAAAAAGATTGCCGACAAAAACCTCAAAATAGTTTTGGCTACAGATCATGGCAGTGTTCGGGTAAATACACCGCATAAGGTAGTGGGCGATAAGCAAACTACTACCAATTTGCGTTACAAACATGGGCGAAACCTGAATTATGAACCAAAGGATGTATTAGCATTTAAAGACCCGAAAGAAGCGGGACTTCCTGTTCCTAATGTAAATTCCTCTTTTATTTTCGCCAAGGAAGATGGGTTTCTTTGTTATCCCAATAACTATAACCATTATGTAAACTATTACAGAAATACTTTTCAGCATGGAGGCATAAGTTTGGAAGAGATGATTGTGCCCATCATTAAAATGGTAAGCAAACAAAGGGAAATCTAGCGGGTGTGTTATACAACATGTTGATAACTCCTGTTTTTATTTGAATTAGGCAGCACCCCAAATTCTTAACTTCGCTTTTTAAGTATTTGATCCTTATTTTTAGATTGACATATGAAATACACGCAAACTTCTCTGGATAAATTAGCCAACATCTTGCAAGAATCAGGTTATGTGGTTAGGTATGAGCGCGGCACATTTCAAAGCGGCTGGTGTGTGCTGGAAGCCAGAAAAGTTGTTGTGCTGAATAAGTTCCTGAATATAGAAGGTCGTATCAATACCTTGATGGATCTTATCCCCCAAATAGCCATCGAATTCGACAAGCTTACACACGAATCTCAGAACCTCTATGAGGCATTGGTTAAAAAATCAGAAACACCTGTTTAAGTTGCGGTAAATACGTATAAGCTGTCTCCATATTTAGCTTAGTTTTGAAAGGTGAGCAGCCCTTCCATCAACATAACATTTCTAGGAACCGGAACCAGCACAGGTATCCCCATGATAGCTTGTGATTGTGCGGTTTGTATGTCAACCGATGTCTTCGATAAACGTTTAAGAAGTAGTATCCTGGTTGCATCTGCCGATACCACTTTGGTTGTAGATACCACACCAGATTTTCGGTACCAAATGCTGCGCTCGAATACAGTAAACCTGGATGCTGTTTTGTTTACACATCCGCATAAAGACCATCTGGCCGGTTTGGATGATATCAGGGCTTACAATTTTGTGAATAAAAAAGCCATGGATATTTATGCCAACTCCTTAACGGAAGAAGCCATTCGCAGGGATTTTTATTATGCTTTTACAGAAAAAAATTATTCAGGTGTACCGGAGTTAAACCTGATAACTATTGATGATAGTCCGTTCATGGTAGGGGATATTCCTATACAACCCATACCTGTATGGCATTACAGGATGCCGGTATTCGGGTATCGTTTCGGTGATTTTACTTATATCACAGATGCCAATAAAATTGAGGATGCAGAAAAGGAAAAGATACAAGGGTCAAAAGTGTTAGTGTTGAATGCTTTGAGAAAAGAAACACACCTGGCTCATTTTACTTTAGCGGAAGCCATAGATCTGGCATTAGAATTAGAAGTGCCGGAAGTTTATTTTACCCATATCAGCCATCAGTTGGGTAAGCATGCAGACATCAACAAGGAATTGCCCCCGCATATCCGTTTGGCTTATGATGGATTGAAAATCAGTTTGTAACCTCCTTGATTACTTGAACATGTAAATGTTTAGTATGAAAAGGATATGGAAATCTTATTTTAGTTTCAGTAGTAAAGAGCGCATAGCAATGGTATTATTGCTATTGCTGATGGGTGTATTTATTACAGCCCCTTATGTTTACGAACCTTCTTTCGAATCAGCACCTGCAGATTCTGCACTCATTAATTTTGTGCAGAAAGTGAATGCAGAAGATAGTCTGCTTCATGTGTATCCTAAGGAATTAGTGAAGGAGGAAAGTATCATAATAAAGCCGGCCATTTTATTTTACTTCAATCCCAATACCCTGGATTTGGCAGGTTGGCAAAAACTGGGTTTATCAGAGCGCACCGGTAAAACAATTCTTAAGTATATTAGTAAAGGTGGTCGTTTTCGGGTACCGGAGGATTTACGGAAAATCTGGGGTATGCCTGCAGCGCTGGCTGAAAAGTTGATACCCTATACTCAAATTCCAGATGCAGTCAAGCCTTCGCATTTTACACAAACAACCCTGCACCCAAAAATGCCAAAAACACCGGAAGCTTTCGATGTTAATATGGCTGGTGAGGATCAATGGGAAAGTCTTCCGGGTATTGGCAGTGTTCTTGCCAAAAGAATCATGGCCTTCCGGAATAAATTGGGCGGCTTTACAGCAATGGAACAAATAAAAAAGACCTATGGGTTAAGTGATTCTGTTTACCAACTAATACTGCCTTTTTTGAAAATACAGGTTGATCATATACCCAAAGATGATCTGAACACGATCAGCTTCTATCAATTAAAAAAGCGCACACATTTAGCGGATGATCTTATACGCAGTATCCTTCTTTATCGACAGAAAAATGGCCTTTTTCAATCGGTTCTTGAATTAAAAAAT
>CALRUV010000216.1:0-6208 GCA_943371455.1 Chitinophaga pinensis
AGGTGAAAGGGGGAATATATTTATCAGTGACATATTACCGGGTAATTACCAAATTATTCTATCGGCACAGGATAACAATAAACTCTATTATGCCCCTCCTATATTCATTGAGATCAGAAACTTCTGGTATAATACATGGCTGTTCAGGATAATGATGGCGCTGTTTATAGTTGCAGCTATTATTTATTATTTTAAGTTGAAATCAAAAAGACAGCTTGCTATCAATGATTTGCTGGAACAAAAAGTAAGAGAACAAACACAGCAACTATTAGAAGAAAAAATAGAAATCATTAAAAGTTATCAGATAATTGATGACCAGAACAAAGAGAAAGATGTATTGATACAGGAGATCAATCACCGGGTAAAAAACAATTTACAATTTATGATTGCAATGATTGATATGCAATTGGCTAAGAATTATTCTGAGCAATCCTTGCAGGCATTAAAAGATACATCCAGCAGGATCAAAGCCATGTCGTTGGTTCATGAAATGCTGTACAATAAATCTGACCGTCAGATTCTTTCAACGGCAGGTTATATTAATGAGCTGGTATTAAGTTTGAAAAACATGGCCAGTGATACTGACACTCCTATTCATTTTATGATTGACATCATCGATATCAATGTCAACTCAAGAACGGGCATTTCACTGGGTATGATCATCTCAGAATTGGTGATCAATTCCCTGAAATATGCATTTATTAATACAGAAAAACCTGTAATAACCATAAGGCTTTCCAAAGTACCCGATTCAGATAGTGTAACTTTATTTGTTAGTGATAATGGCAAGGGCATTGAGGGTGATTTTGAATCGAAAAAGGGCCTAGGTAGCAGGCTTGTGGATATTTTCAGTCGCCAACTAAAGGGGAAATATGTAATAAATCATTCCCATCATTTTTCCTTTGAACTAATATTTACTCCCCCAGTTTTATGAATCAAGTAAAAATATTGATAGTAGAAGATGAAATTCTGATTGCAGAGTATATCAAAGACAGCCTGTTAAGTATCGGTAATGAAAATGTATACTTTGCCGACTCCAAAGAAACTGCTTTAAAGGCAATGGATATCTATCATCCAGACCTGATTTTACTGGACCTCCACCTTGAAAAATCACTGGACGGGCTCGAAATCGCTAAAATAATTGATCAGTCTTTTCAGATACCCTATATATTCATTACCGCCAATGCAGATGTACTGGTAATCCAGGAAGCCGTACAAACAAAAGCAGCTGCCTATATTACCAAACCACTTAAGAAATCAGATCTAATAGCTGCAATTCAGATAGCTTTAAAACCACAGGCGTCTGCTGAATTGAAATTTCTTCTGGTGAAAAATACGGGTTCAACAACCAGGATCCCGATGAATGATATCATGTACATTGAAAGCAATGGAAACTATATTCATATCTGCACTAAAAAAGAGAAGACTATTTCGCGTAATTCACTTGAATGGGCAGAAGAAAGTTTACCTAAAAACCAGTTCCTCAGGGTGCATCGTTCGTTTTTAGTTAATACAAATTTCGTTTCCCGAATCAATGCCAAATCCTTATTCATTGGTGAAACAGAGATCCCCATTTCCAGAACGGTAACTTCTGAAGTAATGCTTTATTTCAAATCTAAATAACATACAAAAGGTAGCCTCTCTTTATACAATCAATTTACCATGGCTGTTTGGAAATAATATAAACGTAGATTTATTTTTAATGATATATTTTAAATCATTTTCAACTCATCAGAATTTTTTTTCCTGCATAAACGGGTCATCCGGACAAAGCTTTTCAGATTGGTATTTCAAAGTTGTTTCATCACATTGCTTCCTCAATTTGGCAAGCAGTTTTATGTACTTAGCTTCGCCCGCAAGATTATTTTTTTCAAGAGGGTCATTCTTCAGGTCATAAAGTTCTTCCGGTGCTTTAATCAATCTATAGCGAAAGTATTTCCATTGTTCAGTTCTAATACCTTCGCTGGAAGGAATATCGGGCAAAGTCCAAAGATGTTCAACCAAGATAGACTTTCTATCCGATTGAATATTTCCATTTTTAAGAAATGGAACCAGACTTATTCCCTGATAATTTTTCGGCGCATTTATTCCAGCAAGATCCAGCACAGTTTTAGCTATGTCTATATTTAAAACCATTGCATCAATTCGAGTGGATTGGGTATTTCTAGGATCGAAAATGATAAGAGGTATCCGAATGGAGGCATCATACATTAACCATTTGTCTGCCAATTGGCGATCCCCTAAAAAATAGCCATTATCCCCCATCACGATAATAATGGTATTGTCTGCTATTCCCTTAGTTTTTAACTGTTTTCGGATTAGTCCAATTTCATTATCAATTTCGGTAATCATTCGATAGTAACCCTTCACCATTTGTTGGTATTTCTCTGGTGTATCAAATCGCCATTTCCATCTAACCCTGTTGAAACCATTTTGTACCTCTACAGGCAAGTTTTTGAAATATTTTTCATCCCCTAAAACAGGTGGAGGAATGGAAATGTTCTTATAAAGTGTATCAGACTTTTCCTGCCAATAATATTGTTCTTTAGAAGGGTCATGCCCATGCGGTGCGCTAAAACTAATAGAAAGACAGAAAGGCTTATCTGAAGAAGCGTTCTGTATAAAGTCCTGTGCCTGTTGACCGGTAAAACGTGTTAAGTGAGCAGTATCCTTACCCAGCTTCTTGTAAAAATATCCTCTCCTGTCTTTATCGTTTCCCCGATCGTAAAAATCACTTTCGTCAAAATACTGATTGGGTTCGTTGAGTATTACGCCCAATTTGCCAAAAAAACCAACACGATAGCCATTTTCCTTTAATAGTTTAGGATAAATAATATCAGCATAAGGTTGTTTCAGTTTGGGTTTTTGAAAAGTGTATCCATGGGTGCGTTCATGCATGCCAGTTAATATGGAAGCCCTACTAGCCGCACAAATAGGCGTTGTAGAGAATGCATTTTTAAAATAAGTTCCAGATTTGGCCAAAGCATCCATCTCTGGTGTTTGAATAATCGAATTACCTGCAAAACCAAGAGCGTCCCAACGTTGATCATCTGTTAGGATAAAAATAATGTTAGGCTTCTTATTTTGAGCGAACAATATTATAGGGAGAATCAAAATGTAAGTGAGAAGATAACCTTTTATTTTATAACGCATTTTATAAAAAATCATATTGTTTGTGTTAGAAACGAGGATCATTAAATGGTCTTACAATGTACAAATCATTTTACTCAAAAAGTAAATGTCTGAATTTAGAAGCTTTTACAAAAGTCCCAAATAAAACATTAAAATCACATGTCCACGCACTATAGTGTATGGCAAAGTTTCTGATCTTTTTCTAATTTGTTATATTTAAATCTTTATGCTAATAGAAAACATAGCAAAATATGATGCAATTCAAAAATCTATGGGTTAAAAACTTTGCCCGGCTCTTAAGATCCGGGAGATTATTCATTAAGCTTTAACTATTGGGTGCTTTTGTGCCAAGTGTGCCAATTGCGTTAACAAATGAAAAGGTAAATAAAAGTTATGGGAAGATAAGGACAGAAAAAACCCTCAAAACATCAGTTTCAAGGGTTTAATTAAGTGTTTGAGTCCTACTTCGCTGATGCTTGTGCATCTACTTATGCTTTAGCGAGATGCTATCATAGGAGAAGTCCGTTCAAAATAGGAAGAAAATTATTTTGAGAAAACATAGTAAGAATCGCCCTCTTGGATAAAATGAAAGACCGAGGGTTTACCTAAAAGAAAATTTACAAACTAAATCCATTTTCAATTAAAATGCTACAGGATCATTATTTGTAAGCTCTTCGAAAACAATAACAATTAATCCTTCCAATCGCTGTAACACAACCATCTCAATTAAACCGAATAAACCCACAGTAAACTTCTCCAGCTGAGAAAGGATTTTTTAATAAATTGCAACTGATCCATCTTGCAATTATTCGTCTTTGTATCCCTGAGAAATTTCAATGATGTTACCCTCCGGATCTTTAATCCACACTGTTTTCCAACCTGGAATGAACCCGTCAAAATCAAAAGGGCCCAGGGTAATGATCGCATCCTCTCCCATTTCTAGAATTTTCTGATCTATAGAATCTACTATAAATGCAATATGTCTTACCCCTGCATAATGCGGGCCGTCTCCCTCAGCAAAAGGAAAGGGGCGAGGGCTATCCTCAGAAAAGACTTCAAAATAAAACCCGTTTTCGTTTTTAAGAAAAACAATTTCTTTTCCTTCTTCAAGAGGGATTGTCCGTGCCCGCCTCATCCCGAAGTGTTTAGAATAAAAATTCTCAAATGCAATAGGATTCTTACAAGTTATAGCAATATGTGCAAATTCTGTGTTGATCATCTGAATGAATTTAAAAATTTTCAGAAAGCATATCAATTATTTTTCTAGCGAAAAGGTGGGCATGTCCGCCAGATCTTCCCGTTACCAAATCTCCATCCACCACTACATCCTCGTTGGTGTAAATTGCTCCGTATGCTTTGGCGTCTCCTATTAGGTTATTGTGACAAATCAAAGGCCTTCCTTTTACCAATTCAGTAGCAGGAGCCACAAGCCACAAACCGTGGCATATGATTCCTTTTAAAATTCCAGGTTCAGCAAAAGCTCTTTTTAAAAACTCGGTAGCCGGAGGTATTTTATTCACATCGTCTGTATATCTTAACCTATCTGATACCATCCCGGAAGGAACAATAATGGCCGCATAGCTTTTAAGCTCTTCATCCGACATATTCTCAAATGACTTAAAACAATCCATAGGCACTTTGTATTCATGTCCATAGAACGTAATTTTATCCTGACCCCAAAGTCGGGTTAAAAAATGAATTTCTGCTCCTTCCTCAGGAAATCGATATTTATAATAAAAAATTTCATTTTCGTAGTAATCACTTTCTAAAAGAACGGCGATTTTTTTTCCTTTAAGCCTCATTGATTAAAATTTATAAGTAAAATTTAAAATATCATTCAACATTATTTAACTCCGGAAAAATGAGTAATGATTTTACCGTTTTCTAGCTTCATGCTATCATATATTTTTAATGGGCCATTAACTGTATTAATGGTTGCTTCAAACATTAAACAATCCTCAGTACTAGCAAATTTTTCTGTAGATATAAATCCATCATATACGTTTGAGAGGTAATACTCAAAAAGCTGAATTATTTCCGCAGCACCTTTTTTAATAATAGGTTCGCTTCCGGATAAAACAATCATTTCTGCATTTTCATTATAATGTGCATTAACTAAAGCTACTGCATCTTTTGAAGCCAATAATTCTAATTGTTCTTCATAAAATAATTTTAAATCTTGCATATAATTTTTTTTAATTTTTATGAGAAAAGTTAACTCTTTGATTGTAAATAACTGTGAATTAAATTGCGATTCTTAAAATCCGAGAACAGAGAAACTAGGTTTTAAGCCAATGAACCGTCAGGATGTTGTACCATACCTGCAAAATGAATTGCTATTTTTCCATCCTTCAAAACCCAGCTATCCGCAAATCGCATATTGGCTACACCATCTTTTGTCGTCATTGTAATTTGCTCAGTAATCATTAAAGTTTCAGGCTCATCTGTTTCTGACCAAAAGATTATTTCGGTCTCTAAGCCCTTGATCTCTAAAATTCCTTGCATATGTTCATTTATTTCATTTCGTCCTTTATAGACTAAAGGTTTTTTCATGAAACTACTTATAAGAATAGCATCTTCGGTATATTGATCAAGCAGCGCATCAATATTTTTATCTAAAATATGCTGAATATGTTCCCTATACATTTTGCCTAATTTAGAATCTGGTATATTTTTCATGGTTTTAATTTTAAGTGTATAATTTTATTTTAAGTTATAACCGATGCGAATTTTCATCATATTTAAGATCATCAACTTTATATTTGGAAATAATAGCTTCTCCCTTTTCGTTTGATATTACCTCCCATGTTTGGAATGCGTCAAGCTTTATGCGATTACTATTGGGCTCCGGTCCATTCCATACACTCGCTTCCCATCTCACGACAACTTTTACAGTTGCTTTATTTTCATCTATGTTCGAAATAACCGATTTAACCGTATGAATCTCATCAAAGAAAATTCTTATTACCCTTTGATACCATCCTTCAAATCCAGAATATCCATAAATTGTTACTTCAGGAAAAATCATCTCAAGGCCTTCTGCGGCCAATAAGGGTAAAACTTCTACCATTGGGGC
>CALRUV010000217.1:0-6187 GCA_943371455.1 Chitinophaga pinensis
TTCATCCAATAAGCCATGGTGCTGCACCATTTCTGCAAATGAAATCGGAAACATTTTGTATTCCCATTTCCTGCCCGTTAATGGCTCATTCAAATGGTTGCCCAATTCAAATGCTGAGCTTCCCGTTGCCAGCAATTGAACATTTTTGATTTCATCAGTGATCAGTTTCAACCGCAAACCTATGTCTGGTATTCTTTGGGCCTCATCTATTACCAGAATTTTTTTGTCGCCAATATATGCCCTCAATCTTGCCGATGACATTTGGGCAAAGAGTTGCTGCACATCCGGCTCATCACCATTTAACCAAATGGTTTCATGGGAGTAATTGAAAAGGGCTTTGATAAGCGTGGTTTTACCTACCTGTCTGGGACCTAACAATATAATGGCCTTGCCTTTAAAAAGCTTCGATTGAATAGTATCTGCAAGAAATCTGTTGACCATTTGTTTGAAATAGACGTCAAATCTACGATTTTTACATACAAATCCGAAAAAGTTGCCTCTTTTATGGATTTGATTCCGAAAAAGTTGCCTTTTTTTTGGATTTGATTCCGAAAAAGTTGGTTTTTTAGTAATAATAAAGCCATTTTGGATAGAATTGTCCCCATTTAAGAATGCAATAAAGGCGATTTAGGAACGAAGCAATCCTATTTTTCCAGCAAACAAGCCGCATAAGCTACCAACCCTTCTTTCCTTCCCACAAAACCCATGGTTTCCGTAGTAGTAGCTTTGATAGAGATGTCTTTTATAGAGATGCCTAGAATAGCAGCAATTGCCTCTTGCATAGCAGGCACAAAGGGTTTGATCTTGGGCGCTTCTAAACATAAGGTGCAATCGATATTTCCAATGGTATAACCTTCACCTTTAATCAGCTCGAAGGTTTTAGCAAGTAAAATTTTACTGTCAATATTTTTGAATTCAGCCGAAGTATCCGGAAAATGTACCCCAATATCACCCAAACAAGCTGCTCCTAATAATGCATCGCAAATAGCATGCAGTAATACATCCGCATCACTATGGCCTAGTGCCCCTTTATCGTGCGGAATTTTTATGCCGCCTATAAACAGGTCGCGCCCAGCAACCAATTGATGAAAGTCAACCCCATAGCCTATCCGAATACCCATAAAAATTTATTTTAAATAGTCTCTCTTAATTTATAAGATTGACTGCCATTTAATATGTTCATCTTCAAAACTACCTTGCGATTTTCTATCACCCAAAATTTAGAACCCACACTCGGGACTAAAGTCCCTGATTGAATCTTTGTTGCTATCCAGTTCCATGCTCTGAAGAGCATGGCAAAGATTAAGGAAATTGAGGGATAAAGGCTAATAAAATTTGTAAGAAGTTCAAAAGGCATAAAATGAATATTCCCTCCATTCAACATTCAAAATTTCTTGTTCTATTAATCAAAATTTTTTTCCCTTATAATATTATTAATGTTTCCAAATCGCAGTTTTAAACCCAACACTCGGGACTAAAGTCCCAGATTGAATCTTGGATGACATTTTATTCCATGCTCTGAAGAGCATGGCTAAGATTGAGGAAAAGGAGGAAAAGGAGGAAAAAAGGTGTTGGTAACATTTGTAAAAAACTAGGGTTGCGTTCCATTCTTAATTTCCTCAATTCATCTTTCCAATCAACATTCCCTTCTTCATCATTCCATTCAACATTCAAAATTTCTTGTTCTATTAATCGAAATTTTTTCCCCTTATAATATTATTAATGTTTCTAAATCGCAGTTTTAAACCCAACACTCGGGACTAAAGTCCCAGATTGAATCTTGGATGACATTTTATTCCATGCTCTGAAGAGCATGGCTAAGTTTGAGGAATTAGAAGAAAAAAGGCTAAAAATTATCAACAATTTTTATGGTTAAGAATGAATATTCCCTCCATTCATCATTCCATTCAACATTCAAAATTTCTTGTTCTATTAATCAAAATTTTTTCCCCTTATAATATTATTAATCTTTCCAATTCGCAGTTTTAAACCAACAATCGGGACTAAAGTCCCAGATTGAATCTTGGATGACATTTTATTCCATGCTCTGAAGAGCATGGCTAAGATTGAGGAATAGGAAGGGGAAATGGGTTGAGCCCAAATTAAATCTTTGTTGGCATTCATTTCCATGCTTTGAAGAGCATGGCTAAGATTGAGGAATTAGAAGAAAAAAGGCTTAAAATTATCAAGAATTTTTATGGTTAAGAATGAATATTCCCTCCATTCATCATTCCATTCAACATTCAAAATTTCTTGTTCTTTTAATCGAAATTTTTTCCCCTTATAATATTATTAATGTTTCTAAATCGCAGTTTTAAACCCAACACTCGGGACTAAAGTCCCAGATTGAATCTTGGATGACATTTTATTCCATGCTCTGAAGAGCATGGCTAAGATTGAGGAATAGGAAGGGGAAATGGGTTGGTCCCAAATTAAATCTTTGTTGGCATTCATTTCCATGCTTTGAAGAGCATGGCTAAGATTGAGGAATTAGAAGAAAAAAGGCTAAAAATTATCAACAATTTTTATAGTTAAGAATGAATATTCCTTCCATTCATCATTCCATTCAACATTCAAAATTTCTTGTTCTAATAATCAACCTTCCCTCCTTATTCTTCTGCCCCATTCAAATTAAAAATAATGCCAAACCTGATGGTATTGGATAATGGATTTCTGGTTACACCACTGCCGGATGGTACCAGGTAGGAAAAGTTTACAGTCATATTATCCAGCGCAAAACCTGCACCTACAGAGAAAAACTTACGGTTGCCCCTATTCTTATTTTCATAAAAATAGCCTGATCTAAAAAAGAACTGGTCGTTATAAGCATATTCTGCTCCCAGTGAAGCTTGAAAAGAATTCAAAACACCTGTTCCATCAGAGAATGATTTCATCCAACTTGAAATAACACTGGTATTTCGGTAATCGGCCAGCTTTGCAGAATCTATCACATAATTGCCTGTAGCCGTTGGTGCAGCTGGCACTAATAATTTATTGATGTCAACCCCAAAAGTAATTTTATTGCTTTCATTGATCGCTTTAGTATAAGTTATCCCAAAACCCAAATTGGCCGGTATATAATCCTTATTTCTTGAATCATTGGTATAACCAATCTTACTACCCAGGTTACTTAAAACCACGCCCCAGGCCAAACCATCCCCATCTTCTGTTTTCCCATTATAATATAGTGATACATCACCTGCTACTGCATTACCGGCCTTGTACACCACACCTGTTCCCACATCACCCACTACCAATCTGGAATTGATATAACGAAGTGCTACACCAATACTTAATTTGTCGTTCAACACCCGTGAATACCCGGCATCAACTGAAAACTCACTGGGTCTTACGGTATTTAAAATGTTACCCGAATAATCCGTTAATTGAATATTTCCCAAACTGAAAAACCGCAAGGAACTGGAAATCGCTTGCTGATCATCGAGCTTATGGTAAAATGCCATACTGGCTAAAAACACATCTGTTAAACCCAGGTCTTTTAACCAGGGTGTATAATTGACAGCAATAGCCGTGCGCTTTTTAGCTGAAGGCACTTTTGCCAGGTTCCAAAATGGTGAATTGGCATCAGGGGTTACAGCAATAGACATATCCCCCATTCCACCGGCCCTTGCATCGGGAGAAATTCTTAAAAATGGAACAGCGGTAGATACGATGTTAACGGAATCTGACTGCGCAGAAACAGTGCCAGTTACCAATAGGCAAGCTGCCAGAACGTAACCTAATTTTCTTAATACTGAAAACATCAAGATGGATTTGATTTAATAAATGTTAGAAGAAAGAGCCTGGAATCATCCGTTTCGTTTGCCGAGGCCAAAAAGAATATCCAAATGAAATGCTATAAGGATAACCTTTTAAATTATTGGACTTTAATCATGACCAACAAAGCAACAACAAAAGAAATGAAAATTTTCAACCCTTTAAAATCTAAAATAAGTAGAGATCAAATCATTCAGCTAATTTATAGAATAATCAGTTGTTGGGTAAAGCTCGCTTTTCCTGCACCCGTTACAACTTCGATTTTGTAAATATAAATACCTTTTTTGAGTTTTGCACCTGATTGGTTATCTCCTTTCCAATTTATCTCACAATTGCGGGTTCCACCTGTATTTAATACCTGGTGAATACGCTTCACCCATCCGCCATCCGTAGTATATATATTCACTGTTACATCCAAATCGGTATTTGGTTGGTTGTGCTCAAAGGCAAATGTGGTAGCTGATGTAAAAGGGTTGGGATAATTCATCACCTTGCTAATGGTTAACAGTTCCTGCTTTACCACAGTAAAATCAAGTGTTACTTCGCTCGAATTATTAGCTACATCCCATGCTTTGATCCGAATGGAATGTTTCCCTTCTGATAAGGCAGGTAATGGAAATCTTAGCTGCCCTTCCTGGTAACTATTTAGTTTAGATGTATAAAAGTTATTCAAAATCAATACATTACGTTCATTCCCGTCAATAATTGCCGTAATATCATGACCAATGCCATTACCCGGAGTATTGATGCCTGAAGTATCGAATAAGTTTGCCAGTAAAACAGGGTTTTCATGGGTAAGTCCCCCATTTTGAAACTTATCGTCATTTATAAAAGGCTTGATTACCGGACCAGTATCATCCTGCAAAACAATGTCTGCTTTCCCCCCAATATAAAAAGAGGTGCTTACCCCATTTCCATCCCTCACACCATCTTCCGCATACAAACTGATTCGTCCATTTCCTTTTTGAAAACCAATATCTTTTGGCATGATAAAAGAAAACTTGAATTTGCCATTGGTTATAGTGGCATTACCTTTATATAAAATGGCTGTTTGCTGGTTAAATCCTGTTACAGAACTACCGGGATCATTACCCAGTGTTTTTACTTCTGAAGGTTTATCATAAACTGTTGGCAGTAATTTTCCTGAAAACCCAGTTACCTGGATACCTGAAGCATCCACTACTTGTCCTTCCAATTCATATTTACCTAATGCCCTAAGCGTATCAGTGACTTTTATTGGCTGTCCATTTACGGCAGTTAATTGTAAGCGCAATTCCGGGAAAGCCAGTTTCATAGCGGGGTCACCTAAGAGCGTAAACTTTCTATTATTTAAAAAATCACCTGTACTTAGCGATGTAAAATTTTTGGTTCTGCGTACAGACTCACCCAATGTCGGGTATTTATTATCGGCTCCCGGTTGCAAAGCTATCCGCAAATAATTATCGTTGATCACCCGGTTACTATAAGCAAAAACCAGTCTGGTAGTGGTTAACAAAGCAATTGCTCCGTTTGTATTACCCATTAGAACGCCTGCTCCCAGTGAATTTTTGGCAGGATCATCATGTGGTGCAAAATCACAACTGGCGGTAATAAAAAGTGGTAGTTTATCCGGATTATTGAATCGATTCAACTCCTCTTGCGATAAAACAGCTTCTTCTGCTAATCGCTGGTAACTGCCATGCCCGCTGTAATTAAAAATAAGTGTGCCATTAAAGAGCTGGTTAACGATCGCATCATTTACTGAAGGATACCTGGCACCCCCACTACTGCTTACCTGAGGGAAAGCATCCAAATACAGTTTGGTTTGATTGATCATTGGATTTGCAGTAAACCCAGTGCTGCTAATGGTTTCAGCATCTGACAGGTGCAGGTTCTGGTCCCTGTCATCTGCCACAAATACGGATTGATTTCTCCAGGCACCCAAACTTTCTTTACCATGGTAGCGAAGAATCTTATCCACCATCACCGTTGCCTCCTCCTTATTTCTTGCGGGAATTCTGCCAATGCCAATATTCAGTTGTGCAAGGGGATTGTTTTGGTTGATATCATCTGCATCTTCTATCAGACCAAAAAAATCATCTGAAGTATAGGTATTCAAAGGATCTAAACTATTAGCACTTTCAAAACCCGGCACCAGCTGTATATTCCCTTTGATCCTGTTTTTATAATCGAAGGATGCTGTTCCAAATAACAATAAATATTTTGGCTTTTTGCTTGCGTCATTCCCTGCCCTATCATAAAACATTTTCACAAAATCCCTCACTGCTGTTGGATCTGCGCTACCTGATGAAAACTCTTGATATACCTGATCCGCAGTTACTACCAAAGACCTTAAACCATCTCTTTGAATATGAAACTGTGCCAATCTTTGTGCTTCAGCTATTAGATTCGGGTGGGTGATAATGAGTAA
>CALRUV010000218.1:0-6152 GCA_943371455.1 Chitinophaga pinensis
ATCTGTTTCAAAATTCCGGAAAGCAGTGAACACCACATACTCTTCATTGGGAGAGAATCCGGTAGTATTCCTACCGAATGCCCATAACTCTTCTTTAGTAATTAATGTATTCCCCATTGTTTTAAGATCCAATAAACGCACTTCATCTCTGCCACTGATGTATACTGCTTTTGTTCTTGTTTTACTAAGTGTAAGTGATACATTATCCTTTTTATCTGATGTGATCTGTTTGATAGGGGAACTTCCATCTGCAGCTACAGTATAGAGATTTGCGTATCCATCAATAGTCTGATTAAAGAGTAAAGTCTTATTATCACTCATCCATTTTACTTCTGCAGCTTTTTCTGTATTGTGTTTGTTGATCTGGCGAATAAATTTTCCTTCCACATCACTCACAAATAATTCACCTCTGGATGTAAATGCAAGTTTTTTACCATCCGGTGAAACATCGAAATTGGTAATATTACGCGTGAGTTCATAATCCTTATCAGCAGGAAGTATATGATTTCTTATTAAATTGATAGGGAGTTTTTCGGATTGCTTAGATGCTACATCATATAACCATAACTGATAATCCTTCTCAAAAACCACTTTCCCACCATTGGCATTTACGATGGGTGATTTGATAGAAGTATTGAATTTAGTCAACCCTATTTTTTTTCCATTTTCAATGGTATAGAGATTATACTCACCATTGGCTTCATCAGAAATAAAATACAGATGGCCTGCTTTATCTAATGAGGCAGCAAAGTCCTTCCCTTCCCAATCAGTCAGTTTTTTATAAGATTTTGTTTGGGTATTATAAGACTGAATATCCGGATTGAAAGGGCCCTTATAACGTTTACGTGCAACTTGGTTGCTGCTTTCCCAGGTGTCGTTAAAATAAATATCCCCTGTTTTGGGGTGTTCGAATAAACCATGATCATAAAGAAAAAAATGATCCCCAAATATGCGCTGAGGCGTTCCACCATTAAGTGGCACGGTAAAGCCCGATTGCTGACCCATTCTATTGGAAGTGAAGTAAATCTTTTCACTATCCCAACTCCAGCTATTTACCTCATCTGTACCACTATGAAAAGTGAGTTGTTTAATTTCTCCACCAGCCATAGGCATTACATATACATCTGCATTACCCATTTGTCTGCCTGTAAATGCCAGCCATTTACCATCGGGAGAAATACGTGCATTGCTCTCATAGCCCTGCATGGCAGTTAGCCGCACAGCCTGACCATTGTTTACCGGAGATTTCCAAAGATCACCCTCAAAACTAAAGACAACGGTTTGTCCGTCGGGTGTTAAGCAAGGACCGGATAAAAAATAAGTTTCAGAATTTTGTGCTTCAGCGCCTTGTAATAGCCAGCAACTCAAAGCCAGCAGGAATAATTTTCTCATGCAGTGATATTTTGTTAGCTAACAAGATAACAAAACATGCTTGTAAAAAAAAGGGAGTTGTATAAACGGTTTTAAAAACTTTTGGAAAGTGGTAAACTTTCCAAAAGCGATAAAATATACTATTGAAAATTGGCTTGCTTGGTGCCTCTTCTGTCTATCACCAATTTTTTTGGCTTAACAGAAGGTAACACCTGCCTGATGGCATTTAGTTCTATCACTTGTATACTATCAGCATACCTGAGTGTTTTAATTTCTGACTGCAGATTTTTAATGTGATTTTCCATCATTTCCATTTTCACCTTCAGGTTATTTTGGGCAGAGTCGATGTGGTAGTTGGCTTTTGCGGCATTCGCAAAAAAAATTGCCAACAATAATCCAGATAGTGTAAAAGATTTTTTCATATACGGAGTTTTAGTTTTCGCAATCCCAACCAACAAACCGTATTTGTAAGGGTTTCATTTCTTTAGCATGCTAAATTATTTAGAAATGAAATCAGATAACCAAATTGATCATCTTTCCTTTAACAAAAATGAATTTTTTAAGTTCTTTCCCTTCCATCCATTTTTGTACCAGTTCGTTAGCCAATGCAATTTCCTGAACCTGCTCGGTACTTGCGTCTAAAGCAATGTTAATATTTGTACGAACTTTCCCATTGATGCTTACGGGATAATCTTTGGAAGATTCAACCGTATATTTTTCTTCATATATTGGAAATGCAGCATCTAAAACAGAAATTTCATTTCCCAAAGCTTTCCAGAGTTCCTCACTGATATGGGGTGCGTATGGGGTAAGCATCACCAGCAAAGGTTCCAGCACTTCTTTTTTAGAACATTTCAATTCAGCCAGATCGTTTACACAGATCATGAATGTACTTACGGCTGTGTTAAAACTGTATCTTTCTGTATCATCTTCGATCTTTTTGATACAGCGATGCAATACTTTCAATTCTTCTGCACTAGCTTTTGCTTCCTGCCAAACCTTGCCTTTGGTTTCATCAAAAAATAAACGCCATAATTTTTTCAGAAAACGGTGAACCCCTTCAATACCCTTGGTATCCCAGGGTTTGCTTTGGTCTACCGGGCCAAGAAACATTTCATACAACCGAAATGTATCAGCACCAAACTCATAAACAATTCCACTTGCAGGTCTTTCTTTACCCAACTTATTAATATAAGGTGGGTCATAAGGGCTAATAGTATTCAATTTTGATTTCGACATTTTCTCGACAACAGATTTTGTCAAAAATTCAAGTTTGTAATTCAAAACATTTCCTGAAAAATCAAAATAATTTCCAGCATTCCAATAACCATTTTTACAAATTAAAATTGATTTAGAATACTCAGGCTCATCTTCAATCCAACTTTCAATGTTCAAGACTGATTTATCAGATTTTTGATCTACATATTTAATTTTCGCACGCGATTCGTGAGTTTCAAAAATTGGATAAAGTTTATCTGAATTTATCTGTTCAATAACTGAAAATTTAAAGTCGAAATCAACATCTTTACTAATATAAAAATGATGCCCACTTAGTTTACCGCCACTGAGTTTTAAAGAAATAATTTTACTATCGATTTCAAAAGAAATTTCTTTATCAAAATGTATATACTCATCAATCAAATCCCTTTGAACTCTGATTTCTTTTATATACTCTGATACACCGAGTATCATCCCTTGATTCAACAACTTTCTAAAAGGTTCATCAAACCCAATATGCCCCAGATCATACAGCGCTTTGGTCCACATACGGCTATACAATAAATGACCTACCGCATGTTCTGTTCCGCCAATATATAAATCAACCTGATTCCAGTAATCACTGACTTTTCTATCGCAAAAACTGGTAGTATTATGTGGATCCATATAGCGCAGAAAATACCAGCTGCTTCCGGCATAACCGGGCATGGTATTGGTTTCCAGCTCCTGTGCTACCCATTCCGGAATATTGGCAAGTGGACCTTCTCCTTCCGGACCGGGACTATACGATTCAACCTCTGGTAATAGTAAGGGCAATTTATTTTCTGCTAAAGGAATGGCCACCCCATTTTTCCATTGAACAGGGAAGGGCTCTCCCCAATAGCGCTGTCTGCTGAAAGCCGCATCGCGCATTTTAAAGTTTACTTTCTTTTTGCCGATACCCATTGCTTCCAGCTTTTCATTCACCATGCCTATCGCATCGCGCATCACCACCCCATCAAGAAAATCACTATTTTCTAATTTGGCATCTTTGGTGGGATTTGCATCTACGCCATTATAGAAATCACCGATAATATTGGTTATAGAAATGTTGAAGTGTTTGGCAAATTTATGATCCCTTTCATCTCCGCAGGGTACGCCCATGATAGCACCGGTACCATATCCTGCCAATACATATTCAGAGATCCAGATGGGAATTTGTTTGCCGTTAAATGGATTTACCGCATATGCGCCCGTAAAACAGCCACTGATTTTTTTCTCTGCCTGTCTTTCTCTATCGCTTCTGCTTTTTACATAAGTGATATAGTTATCAACTGCCACTTGTTGGTCTACAGTAGTGATCTGTGCTATTAAACTATGTTCCGGTGCAATTACCATAAAGTCTACACCAAAAATGGTATCGGGTCGGGTAGTATAAACTACAAGCCCCTTAGTAATTGTAGAAGGTCCATGAACAATATCAAAGGCAATTTCTGCACCATATGACTTTCCGATCCAGTTGGTTTGCATCTCTTTCATCGCATCACTAAACTCGATGGTTTCCAATCCTTCCAATAAACGATCGGCATATTCTGTAATGCGGAGATACCATTGGCGTAATTTCTTTTTAACAACGGGATGTCCACCTCTTTCACTAACACCGTTCACTACTTCATCATTGGCCAATACCGTACCCAAAGCTTCGCACCAGTTAACTTCACCATAACCACAAAAAGCAAGGCGGTATTGCATGAGGATATCCTGCTTTTCCTTGTCTGTAAAAGCTTTCCAGCCATTTGCGGTAAAGTGGAGGGTACTATCGGCGGGACATTCATGCCCTTGGTTACCTTCCTGCTCAAAAACACTGATCAGTGCTGTTATGGGTGTTGCTTTTTTACTTGCGCGATTAAAAAAGCTATTGAATAATTGCAGAAAGATCCATTGTGTCCATTTGTAATAGCCGGGTTCACAGGTTCTTACTTCCCTATCCCAATCGAAAGAGAATCCTATATTATCCAGTTGCTTCCTAAAATTATCTATATTCTGTGCGGTGCTGGTAGCGGGGTGTACGCCATGTTCAATGGCATATTGTTCTGCAGGCAATCCAAATGCATCATAACCCATAGGGTGTAATACATTGAAGCCTTTCAATCTTTTGAAACGACTGTAAATATCAGAAGCTATGTAGCCAAGTGGGTGACCAACATGCAAGCCTGCGCCACTGGGATAGGGAAACATATCCAATACATAAAACTTTGGCTTGCTGCTTTCATTACTTACCCGGTAAGCGCCTGTGGTTCTCCAATGTACTTGCCATTTTGATTCTATTTCCCTGAAATTATATTCCATATACCCAGCCCAATTGGGACTTCCTTTTGATGATGATTAATTATTGTAATGACTATTGAACCTGAATTTTAGTTGGCGGCATTTATTACACTGAATTTTCCCTTTAAGGTTAACTCTAACATTCCTTTAACCCAACAAGCCACTGAATGCCCTAATTTCAACCGGAAATAGGCAATCAGAACGGTTGCAAATGTAAGTGATTAGGCTTCAAAACCGTACATTTGCAACCAGTCTGTTATCTTTGCAGCTTGATAAGAGTAGGATTCAAAGGGATTGAACATATTAAAATTATTTTGCATGGCAATAATCGGCAAGGGATCCATGAAACGGAGTAAACCCAATTATCTCTATAGCATCATTGGTGTTAGTTTGGTTTTGTTGATCATGGGGATCATGGGTTGGTTTTTTCTGAATATCAATTCCGTTGGAAATGCATTTAAAGAAGATATCCGGATGAGTGCCTATTTGCGCACCTTGAATAAAGACACCATCGGTCAAATTCAGCAATTCATTGCAAAGCAGCCATTTGCCAAGAATGTTACTTATGTTGACAAGAAAACGGCTAAAGAAATTTGGAATAAAGAAAACAACGAAGAATGGGCCACCATTCTTGACGTGAACCCATTGCCTGAGAGTATCGATTTTTATGCAAAAGCGGCATATGTTAACAGTGATAGTCTAACAAAACTTACTTCCGTTTTGATGGCGGAATATGGGGATCAAATAACAGATCTGCAATACCCCAAAAGTTTGGTGAGTAATTTGAATGAAAGGGCCTCTAAAATAGGTTTGATATTTCTGGTGGTTGCCATCATACTAAGTTTGATTGTTACCTTCAGTATTGATAATACCATCCGCTTGGCCATGTTTAGTAATCGTTTCCTGATCAAAACCATGCAGATGGTAGGTGCCACCCGGGGCTTTATTGCAAAGCCCCTCAATATAAGGGCGCTGATCAACGGACTGATCAGTTCAGGTATTGCTATCGTTTTATTATTCACTATCATTGGCTGGGCAGAGAGCCAGTTTCCGCAATTAAAAGCCATTAGAGATACACAGCTTACCATCATACTTTTTGGCGGATTGATGGTATTGGGTGTAGGTATTTCGGTGTATAGTACACATAGAAGCGTATTGAAATATTTAAAAATGAAACTGGACGATTTATATTAATCAGTAAGTAATCATCAATTTAAAAAAATCACCTTACAACTATCATATAAAATAAACAAGCT
>CALRUV010000219.1:0-6094 GCA_943371455.1 Chitinophaga pinensis
ATAATATCGAACACCAAATAGTTCAAGGGAAACATGCAATCACAGATTCCTGAAATTTGATTTTATTTGAACCAAATCAGTTGGCATGTCTAAAAACATCATTTACAAAACACCTTATAACGCACTAGGATACGATTTCATTAAAGACGATCACTTACCCAAAGGCAATAATGAGTTTTACATGCGTAATATGCAGAACAAGAATGGTATCGTTTACCGTAACCTTACTGCGCATGAAATTGAGATGCTGGTTCGCAATGGCAATACCCATGATAACTGGAATAATTTATTAGTATCAGACTCCTTCAATCCAGAATTGGTAAAGAATTGCAAATTTTTTGGTCTGGTAAGAATTGGTAAACTGGAACCCTTTTGTTTAGGCTTTAGCGACCTGAAAACCCCGGTGGGCCTGTACAATTCCACTATCATCAGTTGCGATTTTGGCGATAATGTTGTTATTGAAAATGTAAGTTATCTCTCGCATTACATCATAGGCAGTGAAGTAATTATTACCAATGTAAATGAGCTGGTAACAACCAATCATGCCAAATTTGGAAATGGTATCATCAAACAGGGTGAAGAAGAAGCCGTAAGGATTTGGGTGGAGATCTGTAATGAAAATACCGGTCGCAAAATAATGCCCTTTAATGGTATGCTTGCCGGAGATGCATTTTTATGGAGTCGTAATCGCAATGATGAAAAACTCCAGCAAAAATTTAAACAGTTTACAGAAAACAAGTTCGATAACAAAAGAGGATATTATGGTAAAGTAGGTGATAGAACGGTTATCAAGAACTGTAATATCATCAAAGATGTTTGGATCGGGTCTGATGCTTATTTAAAAGGAGCTACCAAACTAAAAAATCTAACCATCAATTCCGGTCCGGAAGGCATAACTCAGATCGGTGAAGGCTGTGATATGGTAAATGGTATTGTAGGCTTTGGTTGTAAAATTTTCTATGGAGTAAAAGCTGTTCGTTTTATCATGGCATCCCATTCGCAATTAAAATATGGTGCCAGGCTCATTAACTCATATTTAGGCAACAATGCCACTATTTCCTGTTGTGAAGTGTTGAACTCACTTATTTTTCCGGCACATGAGCAACACCATAACAACTCATTTTTATGTGCGGCACTGGTAATGGGGCAAAGTAATATTGCAGCAGGTGCCACTATTGGTTCTAACCATAATAGCAGGGGTGCTGATGGTGAAATCATTATGGGACGCGGGTTCTGGCCAGGATTATGTGTAAGTTTAAAACACAATTCAAAATTTGCAGGCTTCAGTATCCTTACCAAAGGCGATTATCCGGCAGAATTAAATATTCCATTCCCTTTTTCTTTGATTAGTAACGACGTTTCCAAAGACCAGCTTACCATCATGCCTGGATACTGGTTTTTATATAACCTCTATGCATTAGCCAGAAATTCCTGGAAATATGCCGACCGTGACAAAAGAACAGACCGTACACAATTATTAGAATTTGATTTTCTAGCACCCGACACCATTAATGAAATGTTTGCATCTCTCACATTAATGGAAACTTATACAGGCAAAGCCTATCAACGCAGTTTAGGTAAATCAGCCAAACAAGAAGATCCTTCCATAACAGGAAAACATCTTTTACAAACAGGTAATAAAGTTGTGAATGAACTGGAAATATTGGCAGAAAACTTAGAGAATAGCAAAAGAAAAGTACAGCTTTTCAAAGTTCTGCCCGCCTACAAAGTATTTGAAGACGCGATTGTTTATTATGGTATGAATCACCTGCTGCAATTCATTAAAGAAAATAATTTTTCGAATTTAAATGAGATACAGGCCGCATTACCAAACAGGAATATTAGAGGTAATTGGATCAATATTGGCGGACAATTGATCAGTTTTGAGGAACATGAAATATTAAAAGAAAAAATCAAAAGCGGAAAAATCAATTCCTGGGATGCTGTACACGAATACTACAGATTGCAAGGACAAAAATATCCGCAACAGAAACTAAAACATGCATTGGCTTCTCTTAATGAAATATTGGGCATCAATATCAAAAAGATGGATCCCCATAGTTTTGACATGCTTCTTAACAGAACTATTGCAACAAAAGAGTGGATAACCAAAGGCATACACGATTCCAGAGCGAAGGACTATATTAACCCTTATCGTAAAATGGTGTATGAAAGTTTTGGAGAGATGAATGAAGTTATAGGAAAACTGGAAGATAATAGTTTCATTCTCCAACAAAATGTGGAACTCACAGACTTCAAAAAAGAGATTGCCAGTTTAAAGAAAAAACTAAAGCTTAACGCAAAAAACAATTCTATCAAGAATTAGCACTTTGCGTTAAGCTCTTTTTATATCTATTAAAATCTAAAGCCTAAACCAACTTGCAATTGTTGACTTTTCCACTTATCCTGTGAATTAATGTCATTCACATTTTGTAATCCAATATTATACCGGCCATAAATACGAAGAAATTTTAGATTTACCTGGGCACCAGCAACCATGGCAAAATCACCTGATTTAAATGCATCTTCACCATTCCTTAAAAGCGTGTTATCCTGATTCATCAAAATACTGTATTGAGGACCTGCCAATAAAGTAAACATTCCGGTAAGATTAACCCTTAACAATAAAGGAATAGATAAATAATTGAGTTTAATAGGTTGTGTAATATCTAATGTAGGACTTACGATACTTGTTGCATAAACATTTTGAAAATTAGTAGGCTTACCAGAAGTCTGACTCCATAATAACTCTGGTTGAATACCCCATACTTTATTTACATCAATTTCTAAAAACGCACCAGCATGGTATGAAAGATCAAAGCCATCGTTAAACGACTGGCCTGTAAATTTAGTCATATTCGCACCTGCTTTAACACCTATCCTCAAGCCCTGTGCCATTGAAGCAATCGAAACACCAGTAACTGCCAACAATAAAAAAAAGAATTTTTTCATAATAGTAATTTTGTTTAGATAGGTTATTCAATCACCGTGCCAAAAAATGTTAAAATGTAAAGTTGAAAGTAAAAAAGGGGGAAATAACCATTAAGTTATACCAATTCTATCAAAGTGATTTCTGGTAAAATCCCAACCCTGCCAGGATAGCCAATAAATCCAAAACCCCTGTTAACGTATAGCTTTTGATTACCCTCTTCATACAATCCCGCCCATTGTTTATACATCCACTGTACCGGACTCCATTTAAAATAGGGATTCTCCAATCCAAACTGCATTCCGTGGGTATGACCCGATAGCATGAGGTCAATATCAGGATACTTGATTTTTACTTCTGCATCCCAATGACTGGGATCATGACTCAATAATATTTTAAATGGCACTTTTTCGGCACCCGGATAGGCTTCCTGCATTTTGCCATATTTGGGAAAACGACCTTTGGCACCCCAATTTTCGATACCCATAATGGCAATTTGTTCGCCATCCCTTACCAATAAAACATGTTCATTCATCAACAAACGCCAGCCCATTTGCGCATGAACCCCTTTTAGCTTTTCCAGGTTTTCGGCTTTTGCTTCCTGTGATGACCAGGTAACATAGTCGCCATAATCATGGTTTCCCAGTGAACTGAAAACGCCCAATGGCGCTTTTATTTGGTTAAATACATCCAGGTATTCATTCATTTCTTCATGGCGGTCGTTAACCAAATCACCAGTGAATAATACCAAATCAGGCTTTTGTGCCATTATCAGGTCGATCCCCTTTTTAACTGCCGCTTTATTTTGAAAGCTACCACTATGAATATCACTGATGTGAACCAGTTTTAAACCTTTAAATGCGGCTGGGAGGTTAGCAAAACTGAGTTTGATGTTTTTTAACTGATAATTATACTTATTGCCAAAGCCATACAAAAGTGTTCCAAAAAGGGTTCCGCCAATGCTTAACCCAAGCCAACTAAGAAATGCAGAACGGGGAATTGACTGACCATCTCCCATAAACTGAGCACCTGTATTAGGGAAAAGTTTGCTCATCAGCCATAGAGAGAACCGCCTGATATCATCTGTCATAAAAAACAGAGACCCTAATAATTTGGCAAAAAATAACCCAACCAATATGGCAAAAACATAGTTGCGGAATATTTTAGACGCTTGTAAAGTCTGTATATATGGAAATGACAGCAGTGCCAGCAAGGTTAACCCGCTTATTACCCAGTAGCTAATATGGATGATCAACCTTATTTTTTCATTAGCATTCTGGGTAACTGTTTTTAAAGCCTGGTAAACATAGAGGTCCAATAAAAACATAACTACTGCGATAATCCACCAGGTGCTGGTATTTCTCATGAAAAGGGTTTTAAGTTGGTATTAAGACGAATGAAGCAGGCTTATATTGTAAAAATCCTGTTCAAGAGACTTTTTCCGGTAAATATACTGTTCGCACATCCATAAATTCAATATTGCAAGCCTTAAAAATAGCTGCATACCACTAATAACAGTATATGGATAATATTGTTTCGGAAGATGTGTCCTAAAGTGTATTTTTGAACACTTTCAACTGAAAAGACCATGAAACTTACCTATTACGGACATGCCTGTTTTGCAGTAGAGATCAAAGGTAAAAAAATATTATTCGACCCCTTCATTACCCATAATGAACTGGCAGCCCATATAGACAAAGACAAGATCGAGGCTGATTATATTTTTCTTTCTCATGGACACGCAGATCATATAGCAGATTGTGTTGCCATTGCCGGCCGAACTAATTGCAAAGTAGTAGCCAATTGGGAAATTCATGAATGGCTGAACAAACAAGGCATTGCCAATACCCATCCCATGAATACAGGGGGTAAATGGACCTTTGATTTTGGGGTAGTAAAATGTGTGGTGGCACAGCATAGCAGCAGTTTACCTGATGGCAGTTATGGTGGCAATCCAATGGGCTTTCTCTTTCAAACAGATGAAGGCAATTTTTATTACAGCGGAGATACGGCCTTAACACTGGATATGCAATTGATACCTTCCTGGATTGAATTGAACTTTGCAATTTTTCCTATAGGCGACAATTTTACTATGGGATTTTCTGATGCCATTGTAGCAGCAGGTTTTATTCAGTGTAATAAAGTAGTAGGCGTTCATTACAATACTTTTGGCTTTATCAAAATCAATGAAACATTTGCTAAAAACGCTTTTGAAGCTGCAGGCAAAACCTTATTATTGCCGGCAATTGGCGAAACAATTGATATAAAATAAATTTTCACAATAAAAGCCCCATCAGGGGTTTGGGGGTAATTATGGCGAGAATTATTGGAGTGGCTAATCAAAAAGGTGGCGTTGGTAAAACAACCACTGCTATTAATGTAGCAGCAAGTTTAGCTGTACTGGAATTTAAAACACTTTTGGTAGATGCAGACCCACAGGCAAACAGTACTACAGGTGTGGGTTTTGATTTACATAATATCACCAACAGTTTGTACGATTGTATGGTAAATAATGCCCTGGCGGCTGATGTGATCCTGAAAAGTGAAGTACCCAACCTTGATATCATTCCTTCACATATTGACCTGGTTGGTGCCGAAATTGAAATGATCAATTATCCCAACAGGGAAAATGTACTTAAAGGCATTTTAGAAGCTGTTCGCGACAGGTATGATTTTATCATCATTGATTGCTCGCCTTCTTTGGGCCTGATCACCGTAAATTCTCTTGTAGCTTCCGATAGTGTGGTGGTTCCGGTTCAGTGCGAGTTTTTTGCACTGGAAGGTTTGGGTAAATTACTCAATACTATTAAAATTGTACAAAGTCGCCTCAACCCTGAATTGCAAATTGAAGGTATATTGATGACAATGTATGATGGCCGTTTACGTTTATGCAACCAGGTGGTAAGTGAAGTGAGAAGGCATTTTGATGAAATGGTTTTTGACACTATCATACATAGAAATACCCGTTTAAGTGAAGCCCCCAGTGTAGGTAAACCAGTAATTCTTTATGATGCTGAAAGTAAGGGTGCTGTTAATTACCTGAACCTTGCCAAGGAAATACTGCAGAAAAACGGCATGACCAAAATGACCAATCAGGAAAGAATCATTGAATAATAGTATTGAGTACCTCTATAATTCAATGCTTTTTTTAACAATAACAGGGTA
>CALRUV010000220.1:0-6085 GCA_943371455.1 Chitinophaga pinensis
ATAAACCAGGGGAATATGCCAATACTGAATAATTGCGTATTAAGAAGATGAAATACGATGATCAGTAAAAATCCCCATTTCCTTGTTTTAGGAAATAATAAAGCTGGTATGATAAATAAATCAAGCATCAGCCCAGAATAACTAAGAAAATAGATCATCCAGTCATATTGTAAAAAAGGCCCAATAATGATAATGTTTGATTCTCCTGAAAGCCACATTCTAAGTGGTTCTCCCTGTAACCAATCAGAATTTATCTTGGCAACCCCTCCATAGAAATAAGTAATGCCAATCATAAAACGCAACAGCCATAAAGCCCAGGCAGGAGCCGTTTCTTTTCTTATTCCAGGTTTAATCTTACTGTCGATTGAACCTGAAGTATTTGCTGGTATAAAGATCATCAGAAAACTTACCAGCACCACCAGGTAAAAGTGGTTCAGGTAAAGGGTTTGATCCAAAAGAAACATATAAGTAAAACTAACGAAGAACAAGGCCATTGCTATACGGTATAAAAAACCCAGCATAATGCATACTGCCATTACGCCCATTCCCAGAAATAGCAGTTTCATGCCATCACCGGGTAGTGGTTTTAAAAAATCAAATGGCCAATAAGTAAAAAAGTGTGTGGGTTCTATCCAGTAAGGACTTATCCAATTATGAGAAAAATAACGAAATACTTCAATTAATAAAATAAATCCAAAAAGTATTCTAAAGAAAACAATACTTGATATATCAACAGGTGCGAAAAGTTTTTCCAAGCCCCCCTTTGCAAACAATTCCTGAATGGTTGCTCTTGCTAAAGGAATTTTAGCTGCTTTACTTGCTGTTTGATTCTTATTTTCTGTTTTATGATTTCTTTTCATGAGTGTAAACTAAAATAAGTAAAAAAGCTGTTTAAATCATATGAAATAGCGTAAAAAAAAGCTTTCTAAAAGTACATGCATATGATTTTATTTCAGAAATGCACGAATAAAAGCCTCTTTTGGTTTGGTAACTGCATTTTCCCATTCTTCTTTGTGAACTGGTTGTAACATATGATGAGCCCGATATGGAACCGCAAATACTTTTTTCTCACCCTCACTCTGGTTGATGGCAGCATAAATGGATTCTGAGGAACAGGTAAAGTCTATCAATCCTATTTCAGTTACTATGGTTGCCTTAGAACCTTTTAATAAATGTGCAGCATCATAATAGGGTAGCGACAATAACATTTTTGCCTGATCATTTTTTGTGCCAAAGGGATTTGGCCAGCCGCCTTTGCTGTTAAGTAAAGTCCTGCCCCAGTCGCACATGGCTGGAACAGATGCTACAACCGCAGAAACTCTTTTGTCTAGTCCTGCTGCTGCCAGTGCCTGACCGCCTCCCTGACTTTCACCAATCACCAGAATTCTTTTGCCATCCCATTCCGGTTGTTGCGTTAGAAATTCTATGGTTCGTAATAAACGCAAATACATACCCCTGAAATATACAGTTGACCTGTCTTCCAGTCCTGTTTGCGAATAGTTCAGTAATTCTCCTTTTTCCAATTCCTGGTAATAAGTATCCGATTGCGCAGTAAGCATGCCATGAGCATTTAAATCAAAACAAATAGCACCATTCCCCATTTTGGCATAGCGCAAAGCAATGGCAGGCTCAGAACGGCACCAGTTGCCACTTACACCCGCTGCATGAACAAATAATACAATAGGTAAAGAACCGGATCGAGCATTTTGGGGTTTGGCATAATAACCTCTAACAGGTTTGGGGCCTGTACAATTAATTTCCATATTAAAAATGGAATAGCCTTTTTCAATTTCGGCAATTTCATTCGATTTAATTTGAATGGGCAGCGCTGCTAATTGCTTTTTTTCCTCTGCCCAATAAGTATCGAAATCTGCGGGGCGTGAGGTAGACACTGTAAATTTCTCTGGTTCTATAACCAAACCTATTGATACGGTATCTTTTTTTGTGGTAATTTCAAAAATAATTGATGACGGACCTTTTGCAGGTTCTAAAAAAAGCGTTAGGGTGTCGCCAGTATTGACAAATCTCCTTTTTTCTGCTATTTGCTGGTAATTCCTTCTAATACTAAAAAAAATGGAATCAGATAAATGCTTACTTATCAATGCTTTTAGTTGAATGGGTTCCCCGTTTTTATAAACGCCAGATTCATTGCTTTGCTTTAAATATAGATTTTGAGCACTGATTGTTTCGATACTAAAAAGCAGTATTAGGTTAATCCATAAAATTCGTTTAAGGTTTAGCATATTTCTACTTATTCCTGATCAAGTTAATAGGATTCCCAGTTAATTCCAAGAACTATTGGGAACAATGGTATTATTTTTTCTTTACTGAATAACAAATCAGGAGATAGCAATTTTCAGCTTGTTTCAAGTGGTGTGTTACCAAAAATTTTGAACTTATTTTGTTTGGAATCTGGATTTTGATATTTGCCATTTTTTAAGCCTTTCATATTATTACATTTGATAAGCTTCTATCTCTTCCAGCAATTCCATTGACCGGATCAATGGCTGCCATTCCCTTCCATTAAATATTAAGCGAAACCATTTCTTGTCTTTATTGGCGAGATTAATATTAACAAAGAGCCAAATAGACAGTATACTGAATGCTAATACAATGATGAATATTACAAGTAGCAATAACCAGTTTTCTTTATTGAAAATATGCAATGGGAGAGAAAAAGTTGCCCAAATAGGTAATTGTAAAAAAAGAATTCTGGCAATCAGTAAAGTGGTTGACTTTATTTTTGCCAAATGGTATTGGGTAATTACGATGTTTTCACTGATATCTGCCTGGTGCATCAATACCAATTGATAGATATAAATACCAATGGCTATTTTGGTAAGAAGTACCTGAATGCCTGCTGAAATGATAAAAAATGGACTGGCAACTGAATAAAGGTTTATGATCAAGGTATCTACAAATATGACCCAAATAAGTCCTACAACTATTGTAAACAGTTTTAGAGGACGCATAGAGGAGAGAAAAGAAGTGACCCTTAATTGGGTAACTGCTTCTGCCGTTTTTTTATTGAACTGGAGACTGGTTTCTAATTTGTTGTCATAAGTTTTCCAAAGTGCTAAAATGTCTGTGTTTTGCATGATGCAGTGTTTATAAGATTGAGAATTTTTCCTGTAATATTATTTTGATCCTTCCAATTTTGGTTCCAACATTTGTTTCTGAAATGCCCATGATCGCTGCTATCTCCTTGTAGGGTTTCTCCTCCAGGTATAATAATATCAAAGCTTTGTCGAGATCCTTTAGGGTATTAATGAATTCCTGCAGTTGTTTAACCTGATGGGCTTTTTCATCGGGCATATCGTTTTCTGCCAATTCCAGGATATTGTTTGAAATCGGATGCGCAATTTCCTTTCTCCGATGCTCTTTTCGGTAATCGGAAATGGCAACATTCAGTGCAATTCGGTAGATCCAGGTAGAATAACGGAATTGTTCCTTATAATTATTGAATGATTTCCATAATTGTATCACTATTTCCTGAATGAGGTCTTTTCGCTGCTCATTGTCAGCACAATAAGCATGCGCTACCTTATACAAAATGCCTTTATGCTTTTCAAGTATTTGTAAGAATAGCCCTTGTTTTTCTGCTGTGCTCATCTGAAATAGCTACTGTTTGTTATATTATTCGCAGCAAGGTTGGAAAAATCACAGTAAAATGGAATTTATTTCAAAAAAAAATTTAAACAGAAATATTTAAGTGTACTTAAACAAAAAAATGTCGAATAATGAAGTGTATATAACTTCATCATTCGACATTCGATATTCTTCTGTTCTTCTTCTATGCTTTATCCAAATTCTTGGTCATATTGTATCCAATGAGCAAACCGGCACCTGCCATAAAGAAAATAGTGGCTGGGTAAACTGCATCCGCTGCCAGAGAAGTATAGGTTATCAATAGCAAAGCTACAAAAACGCCAAAACCCACACCCATCAGTAAAAGGGCCAGATTGAGGATAAATACCTTCCACATGGGAGTTGAAGGGTTAGAGCCATGCATGAAAATACTCGCATCCACACCTTTCTCAATTAGTGCGAGACGCTCTTTATTTCTGGTAGATAAATAAAGGTAGAAAATGCCGAAAATGATGAAGAATAGACTAATGGGGATTAAGACTTCCATAACTGATTTTTTTTGATTAATTTAATTGTTTCAAGGTATAGGACGACCTACTGGAATGATTGGTTACAAATGCTTCAAAATAATTTATTTTTTCAGGTTGTAACCAACTTTCATTTTCCTTCGTCTAATTGTTTGTATTATGACGCATAAGGATGAACAGGAACATATCTTACTGGTACTAAAAGGAGATGCCAATGCCTTTAGGGTTTTGGTTGACCAATATAAGGATATGGTATTTACCCTATGCTTAAAAATGGTTAAAAACAGGGAAGAAGCAGAAGAAATGGCACAGGACAGTTTTGTAAAAATATATCGTTCTATTCATCAATTTAAGGGAGATTCAAAATTCTCAACCTGGGTCTACAAAATAACTTACCATACCTGTCTTGACCATCTGAGGAAATTGAGGAGAACTGAAATACTCATTACACTTGAAAATTTTTCGGATGAACAAATAGCTTCACTGCAGTTTAATTTTGAACAAATACAAGCAAAAGAAAGAAAGGAATTGGTACAGGAATGTTTGCAGTTATTAACGGAAGAAGACAGCTTTATATTGACTTTGTATTACCTGGAAGAGCAATCAATCAAGGAAATGGCTATTATTTTAGGTATTACAGAAACCAATACCAAAGTTAGGATTTACAGATGCAGGAATAAACTAACAGCCATTTTACAGGTAAAAAACAATACTGAAAAATCACAATATTATGAAACAGCTTGATGAAAAATCGTTGGAAAGATTAGTGAGCAAAATGATGCAGGAAGTGAAAGTAGAAAAGACTTCCCCAGATTTCACATCCCACCTAATGGTGCATTTAAATGCACACAAGCCTTCAAAAGCATTTGCTTACCAACCCCTGATTTCCAAAACTGGTTGGTTATTTATTCTAATAGGGATGGTGCTTTTAGTAAGTTTCGTTTGGGTTTATGATAATTCTGCAAGTGTAAATTGGGTGGGAGTACAAGGAATGAATAATTTCTCTGCTAATCTGCTACATGTATTCTCAATGATGAAATTTTCCATCATTAGCAGCTATGCTATACTACTAACTACCCTTATGGTATTTATACAAATTGGATTACTGCTTCATCGTCAGCAAAAAAGATGGGTAACAGTACTTTAATACATCTTCAATTATTAGTTCAAATCCTAACTGGTTAAACCAGAATCTTTCCCATTAATGTCTCTTTACCAGGTTTAGGATTTTTCCAAAATCTACTTTCCCCTTTGTAAGCCAGGAAATACCGAAAAAGATCAATGCTATAGCTTCCATGCAAAATACAGGATGCAGATCATCTAACCATTGCCATCTTTTTTCAAAAAATTGAAAATAAATAACCAAAATGGCCATTGACGAAAGCATACCGATCCCACAAACCATATAAACGGAATGATGCTGTCCCTTCCCAAACATAGACTGGATGCCGGTTCTTCTAAAATTGATCATGGACATGATGGCCAGGGATAGAAAGAAAACAGCAGCCATCGATAAATGGATATAACCAGTTAAAGAGCTACTTACAAATGTGCGTAAATTATCGTTGATAGGGTATTCTGATGAGGTAGGAAAGATCGCTATGCCCAATGCCGCAAATCCAGCAAAGTTTGTTAGTGCATTATCAGATAATCCTTTTTCATCTGGTCTTTTCGGATGTCCTTTATAACAAAACATGAATAAAGCAACTGTGATAAGAATACCTGTAAATAATTCGCCAACGGCCGTATAATAGTAATGACTGATAGAAGTTTTAAAACTACAGTCTGGCTCATATACTTTACTAAAAGTTTTATTGATCAATGCTGGATTATTTAGCAAATCTGTTTGATTGATAAAGAAATTACCCGACAATAATAGAAAAGGCAATAGCATACCCAGCCAGCCGATCGCTTTTCGCAAAGTGAGGTGAGAAATGAGTAAGTTGGGGTCATTATTAGATGGGGTTGCC
>CALRUV010000221.1:0-6081 GCA_943371455.1 Chitinophaga pinensis
GAATTGGTGGTGCAACATTTCAAATCCCAGCTGAAGTTCGTGCCGACAGAAAAATTTCTTTGAGCATGAAATGGTTGATCCGTTACAGTCGCGAAAGAAATGGTCGTACCATGGCCGATAAATTAGCCAATGAGATCATGGCGGCTGCAAAAGGGGAAGGTGCTGCTTTCAAAAAGAAGGAAGATACTCACCGTATGGCAGAAGCTAACAAAGCATTCTCTCACTTTAAAGTTTAAAATTTCCTTAAAATATTTTTATAAAGCCCTGATTTTCAGGGCTTTATTTTTTTGCCCCTATTAAATTTAAAAAATGCACACTAATATATATATGCTTGTCGTTTAGTTGTAGTATATTTGTAGTGTAATTACTACTAAGGGTTACAGAAGCACAGCCTGAAGTAATTAGTCAATCCAATCCAATATCCATGTTAAAGCTGGTTTTAAATCCAACTTATCTACGATTCAACAATCCTTTTGAGATGATCTCTCAAAATGCGTTTGTAAACAAGTTCATCAGAATCGTTTCTCCTCTGCAAAGCCCTTTTACCAACGATCAATTTCTAAAGCTGCAAAATGGCATAAAAAGGAATCCTGAACAGGTGGTAACCGAAGAAAATCAAACAAGATTATTTAACCAAGGCATTTGCATATAGCATGAAAACTTTACTCACCTCTTTTATCATTCTTAGTTCGCTCTTCCTTTTTACAGGATGCAGCAAAACTGCGGATGTACCAGAGACCAAAGAGGCAAGAGTAGCAAGGCTTTTAACGGGTGTGGGTAATCGCTACTGGCGTTTATCCAAAGTGTATTTGAACAATGCGCAGCAGTCTTTAACTGACTCGCAGATGAAGTACACCAAGACCTATACGGCAGATCCTTCTAATGCTGATCCCAATAATTCCAAAACAGGCACTTTTACCAATTCTGATGGTTATATCGGCAAATGGAAAATTATCAGTGCAGGTGATCAGCTTTATGAAATATTTACAAACAATCCAGCTGGTCCGGTAGCTAATTACTACATCATCAATGAGATCACTGAAACTTCACTGGATATAGAATATACTGCCAATATGCGGTCAGTAAGGGAGGTATATTTTGCCTATTAAGCAAGTTACATACTTACTGATCACCCTGGTGATGGCATGTAGTTCTGCTATGGCACAATCTGGCATGACCTATTCCATGACTCCTATTTCATTCATCAGTAAGAATGGAACTGCCATTGCTGGTGAATCGGTAGTGGTAGATGGTAAGGGTAAATGTTTGAGTGTAAGTACTGGTTTACGCACTTTACAGGTAGTGGCCAACAACAAGGGTGCTTTTGCTGCATCTTGTGTGGAAGTTCCACCGGTAGCAACGGTTTTAATGGAATTAACGTCTATAAAGGTGTTTCCTAACCCAACCCATAATACCAGTATTTTAAAGTGCGAAGGTCAGTTTGATGTAAATTTATCATGCCAGGTTAGGGTAATAGGCATGGATGGCAGAATGATGATGGCGCAAATGGTGAGTATGAAGGATGTAAAAGCGGGTTTTGTGATCAATGCGGCTAGTTATCCCGCAGGTACTTATGTGGTGAGTGTAGACTTTATGAATCAACATTATACGCTTAAGCTGATTAAATTATAATATACGGAAAGCGGATAGGGTAGATATGGTATCTTTGTAGTATGAATTCTAGTGTTTTATAGGATACTTTCTATTTGCCGAAATGGTTTGTTTTGTTCAATTTGTGGTAGTAAAAATGGTTCAGATATCCTATGAAAAACTATTTTACATACCATGGTCCTTTAAAAAACAGATTACAGATAACAGTGTCCTATGAAAAACTACTTAGCTGTAATAGAAACACAAAAATGACGTTATTAGTAAAATCAATGCTATGAAATTCAATTCTTTAAAGAAGCTGCTGGTTCTGCCCTTGCTTTTTCTTGCGGGAATTGCTATAGCACAACCTCCTCCCGGCATACCTATTACTGCCATTGCCAAAGACCCATTGGGTAATCCGGCCAAGAACAGATCGGTTTATGTAAAAGACATTATTTATCAATTGGCAGCTGTTGGTGGAACAAAGGTTTGGGAAGAAACGCATGTAGCAACCACTAATGAAGATGGTATTTATACAATCATCATTGGTAAGGGTGTAAAATTAGCTAGTATCCCGATTCTTGATATTTCAGGAATTGACTGGGGCCAGGGACCTTTCTTTTTGAATTTAAAAGTAGCCGTTGCTCCTTCTATACCTGCAACCTGGTGGGTGGCCAACGATAATTATTTGGATATGGGAACCAACCAGATGATGAGTGTGCCCTATGCCATGTTTGCGGGTAATGCCAGTGTAACCAATGTAACTACTAGTTTACCTCCAGGTTTGCCTAACCAGTTTCTGGTTACAGATAGTTTGGGTAATGTGATGTGGGGTAATCCGCAATCAGCAAGTGTGAACGTTACGCAAATCTCAAATAATATTTTGCAATTGGCACCTAATATTCAGGCTTCAGGTCAGAATGCTGTTATAGCGCCCAATACGACCACCCTAATTAAGATGGATATTCCGGGTGCCGAAATAGGAGATCCGGTGCTGGTAACTGCTTTGGGTGATTATGTAAATTTTAATATTTATAGTGCCTGGGTGATAGAACAGGGTAAGGTTGCGATACGGTTTTCGAATTTTCAAAAACGGGAGATACCGGTAGCGGGAAGTTTGTATAAGGTTGTATTAATTAAATAAACGGGACAGGAAAATATATTTGGTAGGAAATCGTTTTAAGATGAGCAATTATTTTTCATCTTAAATTTTAAATTAACGAATTACACATAGTGATACTGTATAATATGAGAACGCGCTTTTTTAAGCACACTTTGCTACTTGCAGGTGTGCTATTCTCGTTTATACAAGTGGCTCAGGCACAGGACTTTGGAGATGATCTGGGTAACCATAGAGCAGATTCAACCCTGAATATGAACAGCCATCCTATTATAAATGCTCAGGGCATCATTATAGGTAGTGGGATATTTTTCAATAATAGTGTGGCTTTTCAGGTTGATGCTTCTGATAAGGCAATTTTGATACCCAGGGTTCAGGATACTTCAAATATCATTTTCCCTACACCAGGAATGATGATTTTTTCAACTTTTGATAAAAAGTTCTGGTTTAGACAGGAATTTTCCTGGGTTACTTTTGGAACATTTAATAATGGAGTAACTACCCTTAACGGTCAAACAGGTGGCATAAATATTCAGGGAGATAATCTGGGTATTACCATGACGGCAGGTGTGGGTGCCAATAGTAATAGCTGGACAATTGCAGCCAATACAAATGCAGCTATTTGGAATGCCAATAAATTAGCGGGTAGAATAATTTCTAATACTGTTCCTACCAGCGGGCAGGTTTTACAATATAATACCTTAACGAGTTCTTGGGAGCCGGCTAGTATTTCAACACTTAATAACCTAGTATTACCAACAGGTGCAGTTTCTGATTCAGTTGTTACCTATTTAAATGGAGCATTAAGAAAAATAGCATCGAGCAGATTTATTTTTGTAACAGATACTGCCAGTATGTTGAGTAAGTATCTGCGCATTAATGATACTGCAGGTATGTTAAGCAGGTATATACGTTTTAACGATACTGCTGGCATGTTGAGTAATTATGCCAGAAGAAACGAAGTGGTTAGGTATAATGATACTGCGGCCATGTTGAGTAATTATGTTAGGGCTGGCAATGTGCCTGCATCTGGTGTAACCAGTGTTTCTATAACATCAGCGAATGGTATTTCGGGAACGGTATTGAGTCCTACCAGCACTCCAGCTATTTCTCTTGTTCTAGGTAATATCACACCAACTTCTGTTAGTGCATCCGGAAGCATTTCGGGTACAACATTGGGTGGTACCATTATAACTGCCAATCAGCCAAATATTACGGCTATTGGTCAGCTCACCAATCTGACTGTTACAGGAACCATTGTTGGCGGGGTATTTAGTGGCACTTTATCACCCGGTACGATTGCAAGTATTACCAACCTGAATAATTCAACTTTTACCAATCTTACCGTTACTGGTCAGTTAAACGCCAATAATATATCCGGCACCTTAGCAACTGCTGCACAACCCAATATTACAACGTTGGGTACCTTAACAAATTTATCGGTAGCCAATAGTATTTCTGCCAACACCATTAATGCAAGTGGAACTGTTTCTGCCGCTGCCTTAAGTGGAACCATTACAACTGCTAATCAGCCAAATATCACGGCTATTGGTCAGTTAACTAATTTGTCAGTAACCGGTATTATAGAAGGAGGTACTTTTTCCGGAACCTTATCTCCGGGTACATTGGCAAGTATCACTGGTTTGTCTACGTTTACAAATATTACAGTTACCGGGGTTGCTAATATGAATTCAATTAGTGGTACTTTAACCACTGCAGCGCAGCCAAATATTACCAGTGTTGGACAGTTAGGAAATTTATCTGTTTCAGGTATTATTCAGGGAGGAACATTTAGTGGTGCACTTTCCAGTGGAACGCAGGCAAGTATTACCAATCTTGGGCAGTTAAGTAATTTATCTGTTACAGGAACAGTAGCAGCAAATACGGTAAGTGTAACAACGGCGAATATTACAAACCTTGCAGGAATTAATAATTTATCTGTTACTGGTACGGTACAAGCAACCAGTTTATCAGGAACATTAACAACGGCTGCGCAGCCGAATGTAACGAGTGTTGGTCAGTTAAGCAATTTATCTGTTGCAGGAACAGTAGCCGCCAATACAGTAAGTGTAACCACTGCGAATATTACGAATCTTGCGGGTATCAATAATTTATCTGTTACAGGAACTGTACAAGCAACTAGTTTATCAGGCACATTAACTACGGCAGCACAACCGAATATAACAAGTGTTGGTCAGTTAAGCAATTTATCTGTTACAGGAACAGTTTCGGCCAATACGGTAAGTGTAACAACTGCGAATATTACGAATCTTGCGGGTATCAATAATTTATCTGTTACTGGAACTGTACAAGCAACCAGTTTATCAGGAACATTAACAACGGCAGCACAGCCGAATGTAACGAGTGTTGGTCAGTTAAGCAATTTAACTGTTACAGGAACAGTAGCGGCAAATACGGTAAGTGTAACGACTGCGAATATTACGAATCTTGCGGGCATCAATAATTTATCTGTTACAGGAACAGTTCAGGCAACCAGTTTATCGGGAACAATAACAACGGCAGCACAGCCTAATATTACCAGTGTTGGTCAGTTGGGTAATTTAAGTGTGAGTGGCATTATTCAGGGCGGCACTTTTAGTGGATCATTGAGTAATGGCACACAGACAAGTATCACAGCACTTGGGCAATTAAGTAATTTATCAGTTGTAGGAACGGTTGCAGCAGGAACAGTGAGTGCGACCACATTGAATGTAACAAACTTAGCGGGTCTGGCTAATCTTTCTGTAACAGGAACAGTAGATGCTGCGAATTTATCAGGAACATTAACTACAGTTGCACAACCTAATATTACGAGTGTTGGTCAGTTAAGTAATTTATCTGTTGCAGGAACTGTAGCGGCAAATACGGTAAGTGTAACCACTGCGAATATTACGAATCTTGCGGGCATTAATAATTTATCTGTTACAGGAACAGTTCAGGCAACTAGTTTATCGGGAACATTAACAACGGCAGCGCAGCCGAATGTAACAAGTGTTGGTCAGTTAAGCAATTTATCTGTTGCGGGAACAGTAGCGGCCAATACGGTAAGTGTAACCACTGCGAATATTACGAATCTTGCGGGCATTAATAATTTATCAGTAACTGGTACGGTTCAGGCTACAAGTTTATCGGGAACATTAACAACTGCAGCGCAGCCGAATGTAACTAGTGTTGGACAGTTGGGTAATTTATCTGTTGCAGGAACAGTAGCGGCAAATACGGTAAGTGTAACCACTGCGAATATTACGAATCTTGCGGGCATTAATAATTTATCAGTAACAGGAACTGTGCAAGCAACCAGTTTATCGGGAACATTAACAACTGCAGCGCAGCCGAATGTAACTAGTGTTGGACAGTTGGGTAATTTATCT
>CALRUV010000222.1:0-6039 GCA_943371455.1 Chitinophaga pinensis
TGGTTATCTTCTGCATCAAATTTAGCAGTTGATCCTAATCTATCTGCTACAGTTCCATAACCGCTTTTTTCCTGCATTAAATTTTGTGTGTTTGTTATTAATACCTGAGATATAAATAAGGAGAATAAAATAGGTAATACTGCATAGCTCATCCTATAAATCAATAAATCCGGTTTTTTCTCTTTCAAAAAATTAAATACAAGGAAAGCGATATAAAGTATTGTTATTAAAATCAAGCTTAAATAAGATGCGCGGGCACTTACTAAGAAAATAGTTAAGGAAGCACTGATTAGTATGAGGATATTCGCAATTTTCCCCAATAGTTTTGAACGGTAAATACAATAAAATACAAAAGGGATTTTAACAACTGTGCTGGCTGCGAAAATATTTTTATTCCCAGTTGTGCCTTTTAAACTAAGTATCAAATCAGTGTAAGAAAGGTTGTTTTCATTATTCAAAAATTGATAGATTGTTTGGCATGATTCTATAAATAGTATCACCGCTAGTAATTGTGCAACATATTTGAAAGTATCTATCTTATTATACAAAAGAATACTCAAATTAAAAAAAGCAACAACCGTGGCAATCAACCTAACATAACATACCCAGGCCTCTGTGGGATTAATGGAAGTAATAATGGATAGTCCGGCAAGGGTAAAAAAAGCCAGATAAAGTTTTGAGAAAAGATTATTAAAAGCTGCTGTACTGGCAACCTGATAGGATTCTTTTTTTACCAGTATACCAATGGTTACAAGCATGTCTAGTATAACCAGGTAAAACCATTGTGGCCCAAAATTGTCATAAGCGCCAAAATCTGGTATAAAATGAACTACAAAATATAAAAGGCAAACACCTATGGCAATTAGATTACCCGTATTTAATTTTTTAGCCGGTTTTTCTTTTATAGAAGGCTGAACTAGGGGAGCTGCTGTAAATGATTTTTGCTTTTTAGCCATATAAGAATACTTATCGTAAAAATATCAATTTGAATGGATTATACCTGATAAACCCACTCAATTCAGAAGAATTAAAAATGATTTTTAATATTCTACAAACAAAATCTGCTAAAGAAGTAATTTGGTCATTTGTTAAATAAAAGGGTTAAAGTACTTTGAAAAGCGGTAAACACCTTAGTGAAAAGGGTTACAGCCCAATTAAAAATACTCAAAACTGCCTTTTTAACCATTTTGGGGATATTTTTCCAGCTTTCTTTTCAAAATCCCCAAAAAAACTTTCAAAATACTTGTCTGTTATGCCTCAGGCTCTTACCTTTGCAACCCCAATGAGAAAATTGGGTTTGCACTATGTCTCAACGAATCCGAATCAAATTACAATCTTACGATCACAATCTGGTAGATAAATCTGCCGAGAAGATCGTAAAAACTGTACGCAGTACAGGTGCCGTGGTAACAGGACCTATTCCTTTGCCTACCCACAAAAGAATTTTTACAGTTCTGCGTTCACCACACGTGAACAAAAAGAGCCGTGAGCAATTTCAATTGTGTACGCACAAGCGTTTATTAGATATCTATACTTCTTCTTCCAGAACTGTAGATGCTTTAAGTAAATTGGATTTGCCTTCAGGTGTGGAAGTTGAGATCAAAGCTTGATACCCCCCAACCCCCTGAAGGGGGAGTTAGGGTTAGTTCTTTTAATAACATTTTTTTCATCTGCCAACTTCTCCAAAGAAAGAAAGCAGCTCTGAATATAAACTCACTTCTTTATTCCCCCTTTAGGGGGTAAGGGAGTGGCAACATATAAACAGGCCCTTCGAGGTTTGTTTGCTTCCGGTACTTCCTCTTCTCCGTTAAACATCTGAGAAAACTAAGGAAAAGGTCGGCAGAAAACAGGGATTGAATTCCGATTTCATCATCGGAATGTCCTCATAACCAAGCGGGGCTATAAACCGCAAAAGATGAAAGGTATTATTGGTAAAAAAATCGGGATGACCAGCATCTTCGCTGCTGATGGTAAGCAAACAGCTTGCACCATCATCGAAGCTGGCCCTAACACAGTAACCCAGGTTAAGACGCAAGAGTCTGACGGGTACACAGCATTACAGCTGGCATTCGGCGAAAAGAAAGACAAACACGCTACAAAAGCCGAATTGAATCACTACGCTAAAGCGCAAACCGGCGCCAAAAAATTCGTAAAAGAATTCCGTAACTATTCCATAGAAAAAGCACTGGGTGAAACCATCACAGTTGACATCTTTACCGAAGGTGATGATGTTGAAGTTGTGGGTACAACCAAGGGTAAAGGATTTCAGGGTGTTGTAAAACGACATGGATTCTCTGGTGTGGGTGAAGCTTCCCATGGTCAGCACGACCGTTCAAGGGCTCCCGGATCTATCGGTGGTTCATCTTATCCCGCACGTGTATTCAAAGGAATGCGCATGGCCGGCCGTATGGGTGGCGACAGGGTAAAAATGAAAGGCCTGAAAGTGGTAAAGATTTTTCCTGAAAAGAATTATATCCTGATCAGCGGATCGGTTCCTGGAAATAACGGTTCAATCGTTTTGATCCAGAAGTAATCACCAATTTAATTGAATGACCATGCAAGTAGATGTATTAGACATAAAAGGACAGAAAACCGGCAGAACGGTGGAATTACCTGCTGATATATTTGGTATTGAACCCAATGACCATGTGATATATCTGGCAGTAAAACAATACCTGGCACAGGGCCGTCAGGGTACACACAAAGTAAAAACCCGTGCGGAAGTTCAGGGTGCCAGCCGCAAACTGCATAAGCAGAAAGGAACTGGTGGTGCACGTAAAGGTAATATCCGTAACCCTTTGTATAAGGGTGGTGGTACCATATTCGGGCCAAAACCACACGCTTACGATTTCAAATTGAATCGTAAAGTGAAGGATCTGGCTAAAATGTCTGCACTGAGCTATAAAGCAAAAGACAATGCGATTATGGTGATTGAAGATGTGAACATGGATACGCCTAAAACCAAACAAGTGGCAGCTATCATGAATAGCCTGAACTTGTCTGACAAGAAAACACTGATTGTATTACCGGAATATAACGATAATCTCTACCTGAGCACACGTAATATCCCTAATATCACCAGTTCTTTAATGGCCGATATCAACACTTATGAGATCATGAATGCTGATGTTTTGATCATTACAGAAAACACCGCTAAATTCTTTGTAGAAGAAGAAGCTGGTGCAGTAGCCTAATTTAAGTAACGTTTCAAAAAGATAACAATGAAACTGACTGAAGTATTAATAAAGCCCATTTTAACTGAGAAAGCAAACGCTCAACAGGAAAAATTAAGAAAGTATGCTTTCAAAGTAGACCGTAGGGCCAACAAACTGGAAATCAAGAAAGCGATAGAAGAATTCTATGGTGTGAGTGTGGTGGATGTGAATACATCCGTAGTTCCTGGTAAAAACAAAGCTCGTTACACCAAAGCAGGTTTCATACAAGGTATGAAGAGTGCTTACAAAAAAGCAATGGTAACTGTTGCTGATGGTGAAACGATCGATCTGTATTCTAATATTTAATTATAGCACACGGAGCTGAAAAATCCGTAAAAACGAAAGAACAATGGCACTTAAAAAGTACAAACCAATTACCGCCGGAACAAGATGGAGAATTGGTAATGCTTATGCTGAAATCACCACCAATGAACCTCAGAAGAGTTTGTTGGAGCCTCAGAAAAATACGGCTGGCCGTAACTTTCAGGGACGTCGCGTTTCCCGTTATATGGGAGGTGGAAATAAGCATCATTACCGAATCATCGATTTCAAGAGAAATAAGAAGGATATGGCTGCAACGGTTGTATCTATTGAATATGATCCAAACCGTACGGCTTTCATCGCACTGGTAGAATATACCGATGGTGAAAGACGCTACATCATTGCACCTCAGGGATTGCAAGTTGGTGCACATGTTATTTCTGGAGATCAAGTAGCGCCGGAAATAGGAAATGCACTTACTATGAAGAATATGCCTTTGGGTACTATGATTCATAACATCGAATTACAACCCGGTCAGGGCGGTAAAATGGTGAGAAGTGCAGGATCATCTGCTCAGTTAGCCAATAAGGAAGAAAAATACGCAGTATTGAAAATGCCTTCTGGTGAGTTGAGAAAAGTATTGATCAACTGTTATGCAACCGTAGGTGTTGTATCCAATAGCGACCATAACCTGGAAACTGCTGGTAAAGCCGGTAAAAATCGTTGGAAAGGTATTCGTCCTCGTGTTCGTGGTGTTGCCATGAACCCGGTAGATCACCCGATGGGTGGTGGTGAAGGTAAAGCTTCAGGCGGTCATCCACGTAGCAGAACAGGTAAGTATGCGAAAGGTGAGAAAACACGTACCAAAGGAAAAGGCAGCGATAAGCTGATTATCCAACGCAGAGATGGCAAAAAATTAGCTAAATAATTTGAAAATGTGGTTATGTGAAAATTTGAAAATGATTTTCATTTAACAACCTTCAAAAAAGAACATTTTCAAATTTTCAAATTTTCAAATTAACTCATATGGGTCGTTCGATTAAAAAAGGTCCTTACGTAGACGCAAATTTAGAAGGTAAAGTTGTGGCAATGACAGATGGTAAAACCAAAAAAGGTGTTATCAAAACCTGGAGCCGCCGTAGCACCATTACCCCTGATTTTGTTGGCCATACTTTTGCAGTACACAACGGGAATAAATTCATTCCGGTTTATGTAACTGAATTCATGGTAGGTCATAAATTAGGAGAATTTGCGCCAACCAGAAATTTCAGAGGACACGCAGGAACAAAGAAATAGTTAAAAGTTAATAATTAAGAGTTAAAAGTAAAAGCTAATTCTACACTTTTCACTCTTAACTCTAAACTAAAAAAAATGGAAGCAGTAGCTAAACTGAACAATTACCCCACAGGCCCACGCAAGATGCGATTGCTGGCTGATGTGATTCGTGGCATGGAAGTAGAGAAGGCCCTGGCTATTCTTGAACACCATCCGCAGCACAATGCCACTCCATTGGCAAAATTGCTAAAGAGTGCCATCAATAACTGGGAACAGAAAAACAGCGGTGCCAGTGCAGCAGATAGCGGTTTGGTTGTTAAAACCGTATTTGTTGATGGAGGACGAGTATTAAAAAGAATGCGTCCGGCGCCACAAGGCCGCGGATACCGCGTTCGTAAGAGAAGCAACCACGTAACATTAATAGTAGATTCTAAAAACTAATTGTAAAACCATTATATGGGTCAGAAAGCAAATCCAATTGGTAACAGGTTAGGTATCATCCGCGGATGGGACAGCAACTGGTATGGTAGTAAGAAAGACTACGCATCTAAGTTGATCGAGGATCATAAGATCCGTACTTACCTCAGTGCCCGTATCAACAAAGGTGGTATCGCAAAGATTGTAATCGAGCGTACCCTCGGTAAGTTGATTGTAACTATCCATACTTCCAAGCCGGGTATCATCATCGGTAAGGGCGGTGGAGAGGTTGACCGTATTAAGGAAGAGCTGAAAAAGTTAACCGGTAAGGAAGACGTTCAGATCAATATCCTGGAGATTCGTCGCCCGGAATTGGATGCAACGATTGTTGGTGATACGATCGCCAAACAAATTGAAAACCGTATCAATTTTAAACGTGCAACTAAAATGGCGATTGCTTCCACACTCCGTATGGGTGCAGAAGGTATCAAAGTAAAATTGAGCGGACGTTTAGCAGGTTCTGAAATTGCCCGTAGCGAAGAATTCAAACAGGGCCGTACGCCTTTACATACTTTCCGTATGGATATCGATTATGCAAATGTATTTGCACAAACGGTTTACGGAAAAATCGGTATCAAAGTATGGATCTGTAAAGGAGAAGTTTTAGGAAAGCGTGAACTGAATCCAAACTTTGTTGGCGGTAAGAATGATATGAGCGATAGAAGAGACCGTGCCGGTGATGAGAGAGGTGGTGACAGAAGAGATGATAGAAGAGGTGGTGGAGATCGCGGTGGACGTAGTGGCGGCGGAGATCGTGGTGGTCGCAGCGGCGGTGGAGATAACCGTGGTGGTGGCGGAGGAGGAAGGAGAT
>CALRUV010000223.1:0-6013 GCA_943371455.1 Chitinophaga pinensis
TAATCAATTCAGTTTTATTGACCAATTGAGTGAATGCCCCTGGAACAAAGAAAATAAATTACTCTTTCTTCAGTTAGATGCACCCAAATTGAACCTGGATAGCCTCCCTCCTTCTAACCTTGTTTTTCTCATCGATATCTCAGGTTCGATGGATAAACCAAACAGACTACCCTTATTACAATCTGCTTTTAAAATGTTGGTGGATAATTTGAGAGAGATAGATACCCTATCATTGATCACCTATGGAGGGGGCGTTGGCATTGCTTTGGCACCAACCGGTGGTAATGAAAAAAAGAAAATCAAATCGGTCATCGATTCACTGGAAGCCAGTGGTGATACACCTGGTGCAGGTGCTATTCGCATTGCATATGAAGTAGCAAAAAAGAAATATAATAAGCAGGGAAATAACCGGGTAATACTGGCTACAGACGGCGATTTTAATGTAGGGCAAACCAATGAAAAAGAATTAGAAGATCTGATCATCTCTTATAAGCAAACAGGTATTTACCTTACATGCCTGGGTGTGGGTATGGGTAATTACAAAGACAGCAAACTGGAAGCCCTTGCAAAAAAAGGCAATGGCAATTTTGCCTATATTGATCAGATCCAGGAAGCAGAAAAAATATTGGTCAAAGAATTTACACAAACTATGTATGCCGTTGCCAATAATGCTTATCTAAAAATAAATTTCAACCCTACTGTTGTAAAAGAATACCGATTGATTGGTTATGAAAACAAGAAACATGTGGTGATGGATAGTACCAGTGAACTGGAAGGTGGTGAAGTAGGAAGCGGTCAGAACATCATTGCTTTATTTGAAATTAAAACACAGCGTCACGACTCTGTCTATCTAAATAATCCATATGCAGACATTCATATGCAATACAAAAAACCGCATACGGATAGCGTTGAGTTTTTACATTATCCCTTACTATATCGTCCGGAAAAATTTGAAAAAATTGATGCGCCTTATCGCTTTGCTGCCGCCATTGCATTATTCGGGCAGGTTTTGAAAAAATCAAAATTTGTAGAAACAGCTACATTTGATCAAATACTAGCTTTGGCAAGAACATCTGTTAATGAACAGGAAATGCTTCAAAAAGAAATGATTGGCTTGATAGAGAAAGCGATGCAAATATATATACCACCAAAAAAGAAAAAGAATCAACTAAAAAAGAATTGATGTTTACTTTTTAAAATTATAAAAATCACATAGAACCTAATACTACAAAGGGTTTCCATTATTTAACGGAAACCCTTTGTTAATAAATATATTAGGAAATTATAAAAGCACTAATTAAAGGCTTCTTTAACCCTATCGAAAAAACTTTTATCTCCCTTATTGGGATTGGGTTTAAAATTATCACTCTTAGCCAGTTTTTCCAGGATTTCTTTTTCTTCTGAACTCAGGTGCTGGGGTGTCCAAACATTTACCTGTATCAGTTGATCACCTTTCGCATAGCCCTGCACTTCCGGGAAACCCTTGCCTTTTAAACGAAATATTTTACCGCTCTGCGTTCCCGGTGGGATCTTGATCTTTGCCCTTCCATCTATTGTAGGCACTTCTACCTGAATACCAAATGCTGCATCAGGAATAGAGATATGTAAATCGTAAGCCACATTCAAACCATCCCTGTGTAAATCGGCATGTTGTTCTTCTTCAATCTGAATGATCAGATCGCCCGGAGCACCGCCCCGTTCGCCGGCATTTCCCTTACCACCCATGCTCAATTGCATGCCTTCCTGCACACCTGCGGGTATTTCTATGCTAATGGTTTCTTCACCATATACCCTACCCTCTCCTTTACAACTACCACATTTTGCAGTAACTGTAGTGCCTTCACCATTACAGGTTGGGCAGGTTGTTACCGTTTGCATCTGACCTAAAAAAGTACTGGTCACCCTCCTAACCTGTCCACTTCCATTACAGGTACCGCAATTTTGTAAACTGTTTTTATCTTTTGCGCCATTGCCACTGCAGGTAGTACAAACCACATGCTTTTTTACCTTCACATTTTTTACAACGCCTTTCGCGATCTCTTCAAAATTAAGTTTGAGTTTAATTCTGAGATTAGAACCCCGCTGGCCTCTCGGTCTGCTGGTACCGCCGCCGCCTCTTCTGCCGCCGCCGCCAAAGAAATTACCAAACATGTCTTCGCCAAAAATATCTCCAAACTGACTGAAGATATCATCCATATTCATGCCGCCATGCGGACCAGCGCCACCAGATGTGCCCGGACCAAAAGCCTGGTGTCCGTAACGATCATATTTGGCACGTTTATCGGTATCACTTAATATTTCATAAGCTTCTGCAGCTTCCTTGAATTTTTCTTCTGCAGCCTTATCGCCCGGATTACGATCGGGGTGAAATTGCATGGCCGTTTTGCGGTAGGCTTTCTTGATCTCATCTGCTGATGAATTTTTAGTAACGCCTAGTATTTCATAAAAATCTCTTTTGTTAGCCATGTTATTTTCATTGCCATAGTTTATGCACTATGTATGTATAGATCAAATTATTTTCCTACCACCACTTTAGCAAAGCGGATCAGTTTATCATTCAGGTAATACCCCTTCATCACTTCGTCTAAAACCTTACCCTTTAATGCCTCATTAGGCGCAGGAATTTCCGTAATGGCTTCATGTTTCTCAACATCAAAATCCGTTTCAATGCTCTCCATGGCTTTTACACCCTTACCCTGCAATGCAGATCTCAGCTTGTTAAATACAAGCTGAATGCCTTCTTTCTGAATTTGAATATCGTCTGAAACCTGCAATTGCTTTTCTGCGCGATCACAATCGTCCAAAACATCCAATAAAGAAACTATGACATCTTTTCCGGCAGTTTGCATGAGTTCCAGTCTTTCTTTGGCCGTTCTGCGCCTGAAATTGTCAAATTCAGCCATCAATCGTAAATATTTGTCCTTTTGCTCCTGAATTTCAGCCTGCCATTTCTCTTTTTCAGATTCTTCCATTAGAGGTTCATTCAAATGGCTGGTTCCGGCTGCATTTTCGTCAGTATTTAGCTCCATACCCTCTGTTTTGTTCATCATATCCGTGTTTTGCTCGCTTTCTCTGGTTTCCATGGTTGTATTATATTATGCGGCACTACTATCAAAAATTTTGCCGATACAACGAAAAGGGAAAAAATGGCAGAGAAAAATCAGTTTTGAATTTGGAGTTTAGTCTTTTGAATTAAATTATCTGACTTTATTTACCGAACACCAAACACCAAACCCCAAACCCCAAACTCCAAACCGAGTCCTATCTTTGCGAATGGCTAAAATTCACTTGCGTAAGAAGATTGCACCACGTATTGCAAATGGACATCCCTGGATTTATGGAAATGAAGTAGAAAAAATAGATGGTGAGCCCTTGGGCGGTGATATAGTAGATGTGTATTATGGGGATGGCAAATTTGCGGGAAGGGGTTATTTTAACCAGAAATCGCAGATAATGGTTCGTTTGCTTACTAGAAAACAGGAACCTATCGATGCACCATTCTTTCATAAGCGTATTTCACAGGCTTGGGAATACCGAAAACAATTGGGCTACACAGAAAATTGCAGACTTGTTTTTGGCGAAGCCGATCAATTACCGGCTTTGATTATAGATAAATTTAACGACTACTTTGTTATACAAACCTTATCACTGGGTATGGATAAATGGAAGGAAACCATTGTTCGATCATTAACGGATATTTTTTCTCCCAAAGGCATTTATGAACGCAATGATGTACCTGTAAGGGAACTGGAAGGCTTACCCCAGCAAAAAGGTTTTTTAACCGCTCCTTTTGATACCCAGGTGCTGATCAAAGAAAATGGTTTACAATTTATCGTAGATATTGAAAACGGACAGAAAACAGGTTACTTTTTAGACCAGCAAGATAATAGAAGGGCCATTCAGCATATTGTTAAAGGTGCAGAAGTTTTGGGCGTATTTACCTATACCGGCACTTTTGAAATTCATGCGGCGGCTTACGGTGCCAAATCTGTTTTGGGATTAGATATATCAGAAAATGCAGTAACACAAGCCAATAAAAATGCTGCTTTGAATGGATTGGATAGCATTTGTCATTTCGATGCCGTTAATGCATTCGATATATTAAAACAATGGGGTAAAGAAGGCAGACAATATGATGTGGTAATGCTTGACCCACCTGCATTTACAAAGAGTAGAGAAAATATACAGAAAGCCCTTACAGGTTATAAGGAAATCAATTTAAGGGGTATGAAACTGATAAAGAATGGCGGTTTTCTGGTAAGCTCCAGTTGTACCAATTTAGTTAGCCCTGATCAATTTTTACAAACCATTGAACAAGCTGCTAAGGATGCCAGAAAGAAGATCAGACAAGTTTGTTTTCAACACCAATCAGCAGATCATCCTATCGTTTGGGGATTAGAGAATACGAATTACTTAAAGTTTTTGATTGTGGAAGTATCGGATAGATAAGTAAAAAACCGATGACTATTTTTCAACCTGAAATTTACCAGATTCTACAATCCTGCCTGTTTGATCACGCAGTTGGTAGATGTATAAACCGCGGTAATAGTTATTGTCGAGATTGATGGTGATTTTTGATTCACTGATCCTGATCTCGTTCATTTTTCTACCAATAAAACTGTATACCTGCAGTGAATAATTTTTATCAACTGATTTATCAAACGTAAAATTGATATAGCTGGTTGCAGGGTTAGGGAAGAAATGGGTGAGCTTAGCTTTATTATCCATGTAACCTGCATAAATCTCCTTATCCTCAACATAGGCGTTGATGATAAACGTTGAAAATACAAGAACTAGTAGATAAATTTTTTTCATGTTGTGAAATAAAATTAGCTAAACTATCCGATTTAACAAATTATGCAGGCTTTTTTTAACAGATACGCCCTTCAGAATCAATCTGAAAGGCGTATTTTATTAAAAGATCCTTAATTCAATCCAGCCAATACTTGCTGAATGGCAGCAAAATCGGGTAAATCGCCCGGAGTAGCGCAGATCTCTGTATATTTTACAACGCCTTCTTTATCGATAACGAAAGCGGCTCTTTTACTTACACCCTGCATTTCAAAAGCAGGAAAGGTATCATACAAAACTTCAAAAGCTTTGGCAGCTTCCTTATTAAAATCACTTAATAGTGGAAAGTTGAGGTTTTGCTCTTCCTTGAATTTACCCAAAGAAAATAAGGAGTCAACAGATACGCCAAACACTTTGGCATTGGTGTTATTGTAGGTTGCGATATTATCTCTAACGTTACAAAGTTCTGCAGTACAAACCCCTGTAAATGCTAAAGGAAAAAACAATACAACCACATTAGTTCCCTCTTGTGCTGCTAATGAAACCTTGTTTTTGTCTGTATCAAATAAAGCGAATTCTGGTGCTTTTTGTCCAATTTGTATAGGCATTTTATTAATTTTTAGATAGCAAAGCTACAGGATTACTGAGAACCCATTTGACTATTTGAGGAAAAATTTTTGTTTTTCAAAACTGCATTTCAGGTACTTCATCGGGTACGTTTAACTTACCGGCAGTTTTTGCAATAATTTCTTCTACGCTTACCCCTGGTGCTCTTTCTCGTAAAACAAAACCATCTGGTGTAATGTCGAGTACTGCTAATTCTGTTACTATTTTCTTCACACAACCCACGCCTGTTAAGGGCAGCATGCAAGCGGGTAATAATTTGCTTTCCCCTTTTGGATTGGTATGCATCATAGCTACGATAATGTTTTTGGCACTGGCCACAAGATCCATGGCACCCCCCATACCTTTCACCATTTTGCCGGGTATCTTCCAGTTGGCGATATCGCCTTTTTCGCTTACTTCCATGGCACCAAGAACAGTGAGGTCAATCTTACCCGCACGGATCATCCCAAAACTTTCTGCGCTATCAAAGAAAGCACCACCGGGTATTAAAGTAACCGTTTCTTTTCCTGCATTGATCAGATCCGCATCCAAATCTGCTTCTTCCGGATAAGGGCCCATACCCAATATTCCGTTCTCACTTTGAAATACCACTTCC
>CALRUV010000224.1:0-5991 GCA_943371455.1 Chitinophaga pinensis
TCGAAATTGGTATAGCCAAATGCTTTATGGTAAGCAATCTTACCATCCTTTGCCACCAATACTACACAACCAGGTGCTGCTCCCTTTTCAATAGCGTCATTGGCTATATTTTCAATCTTATCAAGTGCAGAAAGATTAATTCCGGAGATCTCTTGATTTGTTTTGGGAAAATAATTGTTATAAGTTATTCCATCACCTGATTTCATATTTTCTGTAACTGTTACAGGTAGTTTGCCTTTTGCTTCTATTTTACCAGTTATTAATTCAAAAGTAGCTTCCTGAGTTGTTTCATCATCCTCATAACAGGCAATAAGGTTAGGGGCATGGGCAATATTTTTTAATGCATAGGGATTACCAAAAACTAGCGTTATGGTAGCCTTGGATTGTATACCATTTAATAAGTATAAGGCCGGATTACTGATGCCGAAATTATTGGCAGGTCTTCGACTGAAATTATGTAAACCAACTATGACTATATCATAATTATTCTGCTTTACTAAACCCATTAGTTGATCGGCAGAACTACTATCAGATTTTTCAATTGATGTAATATTTGATTTGTCATCCATTAGTTGTTTGCCTAATTCGATCTTACTGCCAAACAGGAATATATCTGCATTAAATTCCTTTCTTAATCTTGCTGCAATTGTATTTTCGCCGGGTGCGCCAATACATATATAGGCTATTCTATTTCCTTTTTTTAGCGGATAGGCTGTTTCATTGTCTTTATGAACAACTGTTAATGCACTGGCACATAATTCCTTTTTAATGGCCAATGTTTTTGCATTTAAGTCATTAACCAGATTATCTGTTTCAATCGGCTTTATTTCATGCAAACCCAGGTGGTATTTAGCAAGTAACACTTTTTTAACCCTTGCATTGATATCCTCCCAGGTAAGCTTTCCTTCTTTAATTGCCTGTTTTACTTTTGCGATACTTCCTGGAATATCTCCCGGTAAACAAAGCAGGTCATTTCCTGCAATCAATGATTGAACCGAAGCATCGCCCTTCGGAAAAAATTTTGTAACGCCAGCCATTTCAAGTGCATCAGTGAAAGTCAAGCCTTGAAAACCAAGGTCATTTTTCAACAAACCTGAAACATTTAGGTAGGAGAGGGAACTTGGTAAGTTGCTGGTGCTGTCAATTACAGGTATGGAAAGATGACCTATCATGACACTTCCAACGCCTGCCTTTATTAATTCTCTGAAGGGGTATAGTTCCAAATCTTCCAGTTGCTCTCTGGTTTTATTGATCACAGGGAGGTCTTTGTGAGAATCAACAGCAACATCGCCATGACCAGGAAAGTGTTTGGCCGAAGCAAGTACACCTACATCCTGCATTCCTTTCATGTAAGCAGTGCCATACAATGCAACTTTGTATTTGTTTTCACCAAAACTTCGGTCGTTAATTACCGGATTCATTGGGTTATTATTCACATCCACATCAGGCGCAAAGTTAACTTGTACGCCCTGTCTCTTGCATTGCTCTCCTACTGCTTTGCCAAATTCATAGATAAGCTTTGCGTTAGGAGTGGCGCCCATCATAAGTTGGCGGGGAAAGTTAATAACACTGTCTAATCTCATACCTAGTCCCCATTCCCCATCAATTGAAATAAGTAAAGGTGTTTTAGCAATAGCCTGGTATTGATTGGTAAGGAATGCCTGACGAACAGGGCCTCCCTGGAAAAAGCATAATCCTCCAACATTGTATTTTTTGATCTGTTCGGTTACATCAGCAACATGTTCGGCACCAAGATTACTATGCGCCCGTATGATCATCAATTGTGCGATACGCTCGCTTTTGGATAGTTTACGAAACTTTCTTTTCACCCATTTTTCTGCATCAGGTGTTTTAGCAAAAAAATCTTGAGCGGAAAGTGTAAGGGTAAATAACCAAATTAAAAAGGTAATGCCAGATTTTCTATACATAGTTGCTATTTGAAGTTTCACAAGTTAATAATTCCCATGCATTAAATTGATGAATGGGGAATGTCTTATGCAATAAAAATGCCGGCAATAATTAGTTGACCGGCATTTGTAAAAATTTGCAAAAATTACTAATTATTCTACTTCTCCTTCTTCTTCTTCCTGTTCGGTAAGAACTGGATCGATGTCGTTTGCTTTTAGGATGCTGAACCATTTTACCATTTTTTTCATATCGCTACTGTAAACCCTGGTAAAATCCATATCTGGATAAACTTTCTGGAAGTATGCTTTTACCGCGTCACCGTCTTTTTCTGATGGTAAGTTTTCTGTACTTGCTGACATAGCCTGAAATACTTCCACTAAATTCACATTATCCCTAACAGTATATACTTCAATACTTTCCAAATGGGAAAAATTATGTACCCTGCTGCTAACGAATTTTGTTATGTTATCATCAAGTGATTTTACGATGGCACCATCTGTTTTACTTCCAACCATTTCAAATAAACCATTCAGTCCTGAAATAGATATTAATTTACTGTATTCCATAATTTCAATATTTAAGAGGTGCAAAGTAAAGGGAATTTGAAGAAAACTGACAGTAAAACACCTTATTATAGCTAATTTATAGGTGTAAACAGCATAAGTACAAGTTTTACAACTGATTAAATGCAGATTAACATAGTTTTTTAACTAGAACAGTTTATGTAAGGGGCCATTTAATCAACTGATATTAGCTTAAAATTTCAATCATAAATAAAAATGAAAACTAATGAAACAAGTCTTTATAATTATTCAGAATTTACGTTGTCTTTGATAGTGCCAATTCTAATCTTTGGTTCAATGTTTCAAAGTTAGTATACCCTCTTGCTAATAAAGTGAATTTGGTTTCATTGTTTTGAAGTAAAACACAGGGATACCCGGTAACCTGAAGCTGCTTGCATAATTGAAATTCATAATTGGCCTGTTCCTGGTAAGTTTCACTATGCAATTTGGTGTAAAATGTTTCGGGATGGATGCTATATTTTTCCAATAAGTGCCTGTAGGCTTCGTCATCAGTTAGATCGCGCCCTTCAAAGTGTAAGGAATATTGAAGATCTGCAGCAAATTCAACCTGTCTTTCCTGATAAAACTCCTTAAAAATACAAAGTGCTATGGCTGGCTTTAATGAATCGGGAAACCAATCACTCAGTTCTGGATGATTGATATGCCATAAATAATCTTGGCCAAACTTTATGCCAGTAAGTTCTTCTACTGTGGGGTAAGCTTTTAAAATATAGTCTGCGGTGGCAGCAATCGGCACCGGATTTTCAGAAATGATCATTCCCCCCGATAATACTTCAATTTGAATTTCAGGGTATTTTTCAGTAATTTTTTTCATTACCGGGCTAAAGCCATAACACCAACCACAATAAGAATCATAACAATAAAAAAGGATAGGATGCATTTAGCAAAGTTAACGAGAGAATAGATTAACAAATGGCGTTAGGGTATGGCAATTGAAACTTTTATATCTTTGCAAATTGTATAGAAATCAAATAAATAAAGGATTCAAAACTCCAAACCCCTAACTCCAAATTAATATATATGCCAGGTTTCGAATTTTTTGGTGACGAAGAAAGAAAGGAAGTAAATGACGTACTGGAAACAGGTATTCTGATGCGTTATGGTTTTGACGGTCCCAGAAAGGGAATATGGAAAGCCAAAGAATTGGAAGCAGCCATCAAAATAAGATTTGGATGTTCTTTTGCACAGTTAACTTCCAGCGGCACATCTGCACTTACAACAGCTTTGGCTGCACTAGGTGTTGGTTATGGAGATGAAGTGATCATGCCGGTTTTCACCTTTGTAGCCAGTTTTGAAGCCGTATTAAGTGTGGGTGCCATCCCGGTTTTGGTGGATATCGATCAAACCCTCACCATCAATCCAGCAGCTGCTCGAGCTGCCATTACCCATAAAACAAAATGTATCATGCCCGTGCATATGTGCGGTAGTATGGCTGATTTGGATGCTTTGAAAGAGATTTGCAAAGAGCATAATCTTTTTTTATTGGAAGATGCTTGTCAGAGCATTGGTGGAAAATATAAAGGGAAACTTTTAGGTACAATAGGCCACGCAGGAACTTTTTCGTTTGATTTTGTGAAAATGATTACTTGTGCAGAAGGCGGTGTGGTTATGACTAACAACCAGGATATATATATTAAAGCAGATGCCTACACAGATCATGGACATGATCATGCCGGTGTTGACAGGGGTGCAGATTTGCATCCATATATAGGGTATAATTATAGAATTAGTGAATTACACGCAGCAGTTGGGGTAGCACAAATTCGAAAGCTCGATACATTCCTGGAAATTCAAAAAAAGAATAACCATCTTTTGAGAAGTCACCTTGAAAAAATTCCTGAAATAAGCTTCCGCCAAGTACCGGAAGGTGGAGATGATAGTTGCAGTTTCTTAAGTTGGTTTCTCCCAAATGAAAAGATTACAAAAGCTGTAGTAGAAGAATTTAAAGTACAAGGTATTCTTGCAGGTAATTTCTACTGGTTTGTGAACAATTGGCATTACCTCAGTAAATGGGATCATTTGAAAAATGCCAAAACCTTGCATGCAATCAGTGATCTTCAGCAGAATGCTTTATTACAATTAAAAGAGATGGAATTTCCGGGCTCAGATAGTATCATGTGTAGGTGTATATCTACTGCCATCAGCCTTTTGTGGACAGCCGATCAAATAAATGATAAAGCTGAGAAAATGGTTACTGCCATAAATAAAGTGATAAAAGAGCAGTTATAAAAATGCATTGAAAGTATGCCCCGTTTTATCGAAACTATTCCTGTATTTAAAAGAAAGAAAGAATTAATATCCGGATACGTATTATTAGTATTAGGGTTGACTCTCGTTGTACTTGATATCATTTCAAGAAAATTAGATTGGCGAGAATTTATCTCAATTATTCTTGCTGTTAATGCAATTATCAATTGTATCCGAATGATTAAAGGGAGAAAGCCTTTTTTCTTTGAATGGGATAACAGTAAAATCCAATGGTTATTACATGAAAAATCAACAAGTATTGTTGCTGTTTCCTGGGATGATCTACGCTGGATTAAAAAAGAAAAAAGCGGCGGGGTTACTTTTTACAGGGAAAGTAGTTTTAGCCAACATTTTGATATGAAGTGGATGAGAAAGGAGGAGCAACTACTCGTGATGGAACAATTTTTGAAAATTGCACAAGAAAAAAAAATCAAAACGATTGATTTTTGATTACCTGTTTCATAGGTTGCCTATTTTTTTGATTTTTAGATTCTAAAGCATTTACATAATCCAAACTTCCTAATCGAAACCTGAAAGGAACTTTGGTTATCTTTTCTAACGCCAATTCTTTTTTACAAAAAAATGCCAGATTAGTGGTATAGTAATTGTCTGGTAATAATCGTAAGGGCAGATTTCTCAGGCTATCCAAATTTTTCTTGTTTTCAGTCCATGATATAGAACCTTGTTGCGCATTACTGCTCAAACTCAGTATTAGCAATAAATTTACAAACAAACAAATTGGTTTCACTATTGGGTTGTTTTCTTTTGTATGTAAATTTACAATATAAAGTAAAGGGGTTTTCACCTTTAACGGAAACTTTGCAAAGGAATTATTTATTATGTCACTTAGCCAGTCATTTCAGCAGAAGCTTTTACAAAAACTCTCTCCTCAGCAGATTCAGTTAATGAAGCTGTTGCAGGTGCCTACTGCTAATTTGGAAGAAAGGATAAAAGAGGAACTGGAAGAAAACCCTGCATTGGAAATGGATGATGAAGGTCATGAAGATGAATATGGGGATGATATTCAGGAAGAATTTGATACACCGGCCGATAATGATGCCGATCTTGACGGTAGTGAAGAAGAGTACGATAATGTTGATATTAGTGAATATGTTGTAGATGATGATGGAGAGATTGCTGATTATAAGATGAAGGATGATAATTATCCCGAAATGGACGATCAGAAAGTAATTCCCATAAAAGTTGAAACCAGTTTTCATGAACTATTATTAAACCAGCTCGGAATGCTGGA
>CALRUV010000225.1:0-5990 GCA_943371455.1 Chitinophaga pinensis
TGTTGGTGTTTTCACCAACAACAAAGTAAACAATTATCGAATAATACAATTACATACAAGTTATTTCAACCATATGATGAAGTACAAATACGTAGTGGTTGTACTTAAAAAAAATCACTGTTCACGTATAAATTGCTGAATGAATAAAACAATTTATCCAGCAACATTTTTCACAGCAACCAACTTGTATTGGAAGCCTTTATTAGAAATTAAAAGGCATAAAGAAATCATTATCAATAGTCTTCGATTTCTAGTTATGTAAAAGCGTGTTATTTTATATGCATTTGTTATCATGCCAAACCATATTCATTTAATTTGGCAACCTTTTGGAAATGTAACACCAAAGCAAAATCAGCTTAGTTTTTTGAAATTTACAGCTCAGCAGATGAAATTTAATTTGATCAATAGTGATATACAATCATTGCAAAAATATAAGATAACTGCTAAAGATAGAGAATACCAGTTTTGGGAAAGGAACTCCTTAAGTATTGAATTGTACTCTGAAAAAATAATTATTCAAAAATTAAATTACATACATCGAAATCCGGTTAAAGCAAAATTATGTAGGTATCCGGAAGACTATGCATATTCATCAGCAAAATTTTATGAATGTGGGGTGGATGATTGGGGTATTTTAACTCATTATAGGGGGTAGTAAATATTTTATAAGTTGGGTATTTGTTGTTGGTGAAAACACCAACATTGGCGGGTTGGGTATTTGTTGTTGGTGAAAACACCAACAATGGCGGGTTGTGTATTTGTTGTTGGTGAAAACACCAACATTGGCAAAATGTTTTATTAGTTGTGTATTTGTTGTTGGTGAAAACACCAACATTGGCGGGTTGGGTATTTGTTGTTGGTGAAAACACCAACAATGGCGTGTTGGGTATTTGTTTTTTGGTGAAAACATCACTAACGGCAGATTCTTGTTGGTGAAAACACCAAAAACGGCAAAAAACAAAAATCCCTCTCTGGTATCAAAGAGGGATAAAAAACATAGCTTTCTAATTCTAAATATACTTCGTTACACCCGGAATGGCAACAGGATAAAATCCGTCAGCATTTGGAATAATGGGCGGCAATGCATTCCAGTTATACGCTTTGGGTTGTATGTCGATACCTGAATTAATGGCTTTCTCCCAATCAATGATCTGACCGCTGTAAGTGGCCATTCTGCCTAGAATAGATGTCATCGTACTTTTGGCACCATTCTCTGCATCCGCAAATTTATATTCGCCTTTTGCGATTGCAGCAAAGAGCTCATCATGTTCCAGTTGATAAGGGTTATACTCGCCCTTGGTTTCAAAATGGTACAATACTTTTCCTGCGTTATCACTGATAGTGGCTTTGCCACAAGCAATTCTTCCTTTTGTGCCAATCAACAGTTCATCCACTTTACTCATCGTTCCGGGAATATGACGACATTGGCTATTCAGAATAGAACCATCTGCATAAGTATATTCCACATAATGGTGATCAAATATTTCACCATGGTCTTTACCCTTCCGAACCTGTCTGCCACCCATTCCCTGGGCTTTAACAGGGTAGGATTCTTTAAACCAGTTGATCACATCCAGGTTGTGAATATGTTGTTCAGTGATATGATCACCACAAAGCCAGTTAAAATAATACCAGTTACGCATCTGGTATTCCATTTCTGTTTGGTTGTATTTACGTGGTCTTACCCATACACCATCATTGTTCCACCATGCCTGAGCAGAAGTGATATCACCAATCATATCCTTACGCTTGAACAATTCTCTGTAGGAGTTTTGGTAATGTCTTTGCAAGCCTACTACCACATTCAGTTTTTTCTGTTTGGCTATTGCGGCTGTTGCCAATACTTTTTGAATACCTGCAGGATCTGTTGCCACAGGTTTTTCCATAAACACATGTTTTCCCTGCTTGATGGCTTCTTCAAAATGTATAGGCCTGAAACCGGGAGGTGTACACAATATTACCACATCTGCCAATGGAATGGCTTTGAGGTATCCATCAAAACCTGCAAATCTTCTCTCTGCAGGAACATCAATTCTTTTTATGGCATCCGTTGTTGCAGCATCAGGTGAATCATCGGTGGTTAAGGCTTTAAAGCATTTTTCTATATTATCTGCAAAAGCATCAGCCATTGCTACTAATTTTACATTCTGTTTACTTTTTAACGCCTGCATAGCAGCACCGGTACCCCTTCCCCCGCAACCAATCAATACCACTTTGATGGCATCATCCGACCCTGAAAAATAATTAGCTCGGTTAAAAAGGGGAGCTGCAATTAGCCCACCTGCCAGTAAAGAACTTTGTTTCATAAAATCCCTTCTGGATTTGTTTGTGAAAGCATCCTTGTTCATATGTCTTGATTTAAATGTTTATTTACCAATATATTTTTTAAAAAATTGATTGATCTCATCTGCAGAAGGTTGTACTTGTGGTCGAACAATTCGAAACCCTACCCAACGTGCTTCGGTAAGCCACCATTTGCTTTTAGGTATTTGGGGATCTCTTTGGTTCCAGACTGGATCAGAATGAAATCTTTTTGCTGATCTTAATTCACCTGCTGTTTCTGTAAATCCCCCTCCACGCAGTGTTTTAGGGTATTTGGCCATCTTGGGCTCTACAAATGGATCCTTTTCTGTGATGGGCTTTTGATACCTTTTTTCATCATAATGGTCAAGGGTCCATTCCATCATATTACCCAGCATATCATATAATCCCCAGGCATTGGGTAATTTCTCACCAACCTTATGGTATTTATCATCGCTATTTGCTAGATACCAGGCATATTTTCCCAGTTCTGTACTGTCATTGCCAAAATAATAAGCAGTGGTAGTTCCTGCTCTGCAGGCATATTCCCATTCAGCTTCAGTAGGTAACCTGTAAAAAATACCGGTTTTGCCATATAACCAACGACAATACATTAGCGCTGCAAGTTGCGACATACTATTAACAGGATATCCGCCTTCTTTGCCCATGCCCCAGCTCAGGTCTACATATTGGGGACTAGGCCTTGTTATAGCATCTACATCCTCATTGGCACTGGTGTTTTCGTCTTTGAAAAATACATCAAATGCGTCTCTTGTTATTTCTGTAGTTGACATCCAAAAAGGTGATATCATTATTTTTTGTTGTGGCCCTTCATTCAATGATCGCTTTTGTTCTGATTCCGGACTACCCAGTAAAAAACTTCCGCTGGGTATTGGTGCCATACTAAATTTTAGAGAGGAGCCTGGTAAGGTTTGTTCATAGCTTTTAAAAACAGAAACATTTGTTTGGGCGCAAATAGGGTAGGAAAGCAGAACAAGAAAGCTAAGAAATACAAGGGTTCTCACGTGTTGGTTTTTGAATGATTTAAGGTAGTAAAATAATCAACACAAATTAGCTTTATAAGACTTATTTGTAAGGCTTTTGTATAAAATGAGACTGAAAAAGGCAATACATAAAAATGAGCTATTTATTAATCTTTTTTGAGGGGGTATTTTGGTGCTATTTTTTAATCAGTCTTTTTTCATGATGATTTTTTCGAAACAAACACTACTGTCAATGCCCATATATTGTTCATAGTTTTCTATCGGATAGAAATTATTTTTAAGGTAAAGTGCAATAGCTTCTGGTTGGTTTTTCCCTGTTTCCAAGCGCATGCGCTGAAATTGTAAAGAAGAGGCCCAAAGTTCCAGTTCTTTTAAGATGGCAGATGCATAACCCTTACCCCTGCATCCTGGTTTTGTAAACATTCGCTTAATTTCCATAGTATCCTGCATGATCTGTTTTATTGCCCCACAGGCAACTGGCATGCCATTTTCATAAAGTACAAGTGCATGCTTAATTAAATCTATTTGATTGAATTGGTTATAAAATTCATGCACGTCACCATCTCTGATAGCCAGGTCTTTGTCTAGCATTTGTACAAGTGCTATAAAATCCTGGTCAACTGAATCTGTTTTATTTATATTGGTCATAGATTCAAATTAAGAGCGTATCATTCGATTATGATATCGTATTTATTCAATAAGCCTTCAATGCCATTTATTGAGAATCTGGCTTTTTTTAGCTGATTCATTTCCGGGTTGATCTGGTAGTTTTTGGCATTTCGGAAATCAACCTTATTGAGTAAGGAATGTTCAAAAAGGGCTCCCTGCAGATCCGCATTTTCAAAAAAAGCACCGGTAAGGTCGGCTTCAGTAAAATCAACGTTTTTGATACTGCACAGTTCAAATGAAGTGAGTTTCATCTTTCTTTTATAAAAAGAGGAATGATCTAATTGGCAATTAATAAAAATGACTCGGAACAAAAAATCGCTGCAGTCAGAAAAATGGAGTCCTATTAATTTGCAGTCTTTGAATTTTACCTCATTCAGTGTTGTTTGGATTAGTTTACACAAGCTCAGGTTACATTCGCTGAATACACAATCAGTGAAATTAAAGCCTGACAGGTCAGATCCCGAAAATTGGCATTGAGTAAAGTTACAAGCTTCATAATGTCCCTTTGTAAGCCTCGATTTAGTGAAATCTATTTTCTCGAATTCCTTTTCAACAGTATAATTTAAATCCATATGATCTTGCCTTTAATAGAGGGGGTTGATAAATGTTGGTATTTCTTAATTTTGGATCTATTGATTTTGAAATTAAATTTATAAGGAAATTACTTTCGATTGCTTCTTTTTTGCATTTCAATTTACTGAAAGCAGGGATACTTTGCATGTTTTCAGTAAATAGAATAATTAAATCGTAAAATTTAAATCTAACAAATTGCTTCTCCAAAAAAATTCTAATCCTGCATACCTTTACATCGGATACTTTGAGCATTTTTCATGTAGCTTTCTTTTAAGTTTTTCTAACCACTTTATATTTTAAATATGAAATCTGATTACGAAATAGCCCAGGAAACACCAATCCAACTTATCACCCATATTGCTTCCAAAATGGGATTACCTGAAAATCTGTTAGAACCCTATGGAAGATATAAAGCAAAAATTAACATCAATGATTTCGATGAAAATAAAATTGCTTCATCCAAATTGATTTTGGTAACGGCTATAACACCTACCAAAGCCGGAATTGGTAAAACAACTACATCAGTCGGCTTAGCAGATGGGTTAACCAAACTCAATAAAAATGCTGTTCTTGCTTTAAGGGAACCTTCACTAGGGCCTTGTTTTGGAATGAAGGGTGGCGCAGCCGGCGGTGGCTATTCGCAGGTAATTCCGATGGAAGATATTAACCTGCATTTCACCGGCGACTTTCATGCCATCACTGCAGCAAATAATATGCTCGCAGCTTTAGTAGATAATTTCCGTTTTTTCAATAGAGGAAAGCCTGAGGGAATAAAAACTGTTTTATTAAAACGTTGCCTTGACGTTAATGATCGGGTTTTAAGAAAAATTGTAACGGCTTTGGATGTGCCTAATAATGGTATTCCATCAGAAACGGGTTTTGTGATTACGGCAGCTAGTGAACTAATGGCAGTGTTATGCCTGGCTGATGATATCGAAGACCTGCGCAAAAGGATTGATGCCATCTTATTAGGTTTCACATTTGCCGGCGAACCCTTTACTACCAAGGATTTAGGCGTTACAGGAGCCATAACCGCCTTATTAAAAGATGCCATCATGCCCAACCTGGTGCAGACTTTGGAAGGCTGTCCTGCAGTAGTTCATGGAGGCCCTTTTGCCAATATCGCCCATGGTTGTAATTCTATTATTGCCACCAAAACAGCTATGCAATATGGTGAATATGTTATAACCGAAGCAGGTTTTGCCAGTGATCTGGGAGCGGAAAAGTTTTTTAATATCAAATGCAGAAAAGCCGGATTACAACCTGCTATGAGTGTATTGGTAGCTACTTCTCAGGCGTTAAAACTTAGTGGGGGCAGTAATGAATCCAAAATGATGCTTCCGGATATTCAGGCTTTAACAAAGGGGTTAAGAAACCTCGAAGCGCATTTAGCAATACTTAAATCCTTTGGACAGAAAATCCTAGTGGTGCTCAACAGGTACC
>CALRUV010000226.1:0-5980 GCA_943371455.1 Chitinophaga pinensis
TCAATTAATCATCAATTTTCACCTTACCCTTGCTCTTAGCAATTACTTCCTCTGCAATATTGTTTGGTGCAGGTGAGTAATGACTGAACTCCATGGTAGATGTTGCACGACCAGAAGAAAGTGAACGTAACTGCGTTACATAACCGAACATTTCACTCAAAGGAACTTTGGCTTTGATCACCTGTAGGTTACCACGGCTATCCATTCCTTCCAGCATACCACGTCTGCGATTCAAGTCACCGGTTACATCTCCCATGTATTGGTCTGGTGTTACCACTTCCACTCGCATAATGGGTTCTAGTAAGGTTGGCTTTGCTTTACGGCCTGCTTCACGGAAACCGGATTTGGCACATAATTCGAATGACATTGAATCAGAATCCACCTGGTGGAAACTTCCATCATATACACGCACTTTCATACTTTCTACCGGATAGGCAGCCAGTACACCCGTACCCATAGATGTTTCAAAACCTTTCTGAATAGCGGGAACAAATTCCTTAGGGATAGATCCTCCGAAAAGGTCGTTCTTAAACTGGAAATGTTTACCCGGATTTTCAGTAAGCCATTCTGTATCTGCTGGTCCAATCTCAAAAAGGATATCAGCGAATTTACCCCTACCACCCGACTGCTTTTTCAAAACCTCACGGTGATCAATGGTATTAGCAAATGCTTCTTTATAAGCAACCTGGGGATTACCCTGGTTAATTTCTACTTTAAACTCGCGACGCATTCGGTCAACGATGATCTCCAGGTGTAATTCTCCCATTCCTGAAAGAATGGTCTGACCTGTATCTTCATCTGTTTTTACACGTAAGGTTGGATCTTCTTCTACCAACTTAGCAATGGCCATACCCATTTTATCAACGTCGGCCTGAGTTTTAGGTTCAACGGCAACAGATATAACCGGTTCTGGAATGAACATATTCTCCAGGGTAATAGGATGATTTTCATCACACAAAGTATCTCCTGTTTTGATCTCTTTAAAACCAACTGCTGCTGCAATATCACCCGCTTCAATAAAATCAATTGGATTTTGCTTGTTGGCAAACATCTTCATGATACGGCTGATACGTTCTTTCTTACCGCTTCTTACATTCAATACATAAGAACCTGCATCCAGATGACCTGAATAGCAACGGAAGAATGCCAAACGACCCACAAAAGGATCGGTCATGATTTTGAAAGCCAATGCACAAAATGGCTCTTTTGCATTAGGCTTACGGGTTATGGTTTCGCCGGAATCAGGATCGGTACCAACGGTATCTTCGACATCAACGGGACTAGGCAGGTAACGACAAACCGCATCCAGTGCTGTTTGTACACCTTTGTTTTTGAAAGATGATCCACACATCATCGGCACGATACTTAAATCGATACATGCTTTACGGATAGCTTCATGAACTTCATCTTCAGAAATCGTATCAGGATTATCGAAGAATTTCTCCATCAACTTATCATCATATTCTGCAACGGCTTCAATTAACTGGGCTCTCCAATGATTGGCTTCTTCCACCATATCAGCTGGAACCGGAATTTCTTTAAAGGTCATACCTTCTGTTTCCATATCCCAGATAACACCTTTCATGGTAATCAAATCAACCACACCGATAAAATCATCTTCAGCACCTATTGGCAACTGTAATGGAACAGCTTTGGCTCCCAGCATTTCTTTAACCTGTGTAACCACCATTAAGAAATCGGCACCGGAGCGGTCCATTTTATTTACGAAACCGATACGAGGAACCTTGTAACGATTTGCCTGGCGCCAAACGGTTTCTGATTGAGGCTCCACACCATCAACGGCAGAAAACAAGGCGATCAAACCATCCAATACACGCATAGAACGTTCTACCTCAACGGTAAAATCCACGTGACCGGGAGTATCAATGATATTAAAATAATAAGATTTGGTATTAGCATCTGCAGTACCCTTATTGGTAGGGAATTTCCACTCACAGCTAACAGCCGCAGAAGTAATGGTGATACCTCTTTCTTTTTCCTGTTCCATCCAGTCGGTAGTGGCAGCACCATCGTGCACCTCACCAATTTTATGAATCATACCTGTGTAGCGTAAGATACGCTCGGTAGTGGTGGTTTTACCGGCATCAATGTGCGCAGCAATACCGAAGTTCCGTTGTAATTTCAGATCCGCCATAAAGAGTTCTAATTTTTAGTTTTATTTCTGAAGTAGTACTCCAAAATTTTTCGAGCGGCAAAGGTAGGAATTATAGTGAGAGATAGATGTGGTTGGGGGGATTAAATTATTGTGTGGAAAAGTTGAGGGTTTTGAATTTTGGATTTTGGGTTTTGAGTTGGGAGTTAAAAATTAAAAGTTAATAGTTAAAAGTGTGTTTTGCACTATTAACTATTAACTTTTAACTATTAACTTATTGATTTTAAGCTTCTTAACTATTTAGCTTTCCTCACTGTTACCAGCGCTACATCATAAATAACGGCGGAATTAGGTGGAATGGTGGCTGTGCCGGCTTCTCCGTAGGCTAGGCTATAAGGTACAATTGCTCGGCATACGGTGCCTTCTGGCATTCTTAATATAACATCGCGCAAGCCGGCAATCATATCCCCGGCAAGGGCCATGTAGGATTGTTTGGTTTTGGCGGCGTCTTCTACAATGGTACCATCGGGTAAGGAAGTGGTTACATTCATGATTACGGTATCTTTTGCAGTTGGAATGACACCAGTACCCATTTTACTCAGGGAATAATAAACGCCACTAGGTAAAGCAGAGAAACCTGGAGTGGTTTTCACTTTGGCGAATAGCAATTCCTGTAATTTTTTGCCTTTCTCCTGTTGAAACAAACGCTGGTAAGCCAGTAATCTTTCTTCAGTAGAAGCAGGATCTACCATTAATTTTTTATTGGCTGCAACATCATCAATGGCTTTTTTAAACATGGTTGGGTTGGTTACCACAAAGCCTGTTTTAGCCAATAATTGTTGCATCATATATACACCCAGTGCATATTGGATGGTATCTTCTGATGCATTGGTTTTAGGTTTAAGTGCAGCAGGCTTCTGTGCCATTACATTTGCTGCCAGCAACATAAAGCAGGCAGAGACGAGTATGATTCTTTTCATGTGTAGCGAATATTTATTTGTATTGTAAAGATACCAAAATGCAAGAAAGGTTGGAAACGAAGTTTATCCCCTCACAACTTTTAACTATTAATTTTTAACTATTAACTACTTAATCCTTACTTCCAACAATTCCACCTCTAAAATCAAAGCACTATAAGGCGGAATTAGACTGGTGCCCTTTTCAGCATAAGCAAGCGCAGATGGAATAAACAATTGCCATTTAGAACCCTGCGGCATATTTTGTAATGCATCATTTAAACCGGGAAAAAAAGAACTTGTTGTAGCATTAAAAGGTTTTTTGCTTTGGTAAGTGTCTTCCACAACAGTTCCATCAGGTAATTTGGCTATTAAATGTAATACGATAGAATCTGTTTCTGATGGCCGGCGACCTTTGCCAGTATTGAGAATGCTATAACGAACCCCATTTGGAAACATGCCAATGCCTGGTTTGTCTTTTATGGTGGCAAACATGAGTTGTTCCTGTTTGAAAGCGATGGTTTTTTGGTTGGCTTGCTGGTAAAAAGCTATTAAGGGAGCGATGGCAGAATCGGGGATGGTTCGGGGGCGGTTTTGGAGGATGTCATCGAGGCCTTTAGAAAATAAATTACTATTTGTTATTGCAAAACCGTTATTATTAATCCATAAACCAATAAACGAACCTAAAATATATTGAAGTGAGTCTTCTTTGTTTTGCAATTTTATCGATTGTACATTCCCAGTTGGAACAGCAGCTTTTAATACAGGTTTTTGCGCACTTGCCGAATTGAATGCAAATATTAAAATCAAAACAATCAAATATTTAAGTAACCAATAAATGCTTATATTTTTTTCTATATACATAAACAACAATCTTACTTCAGCAAAGAATAATAAGTTCTAAATGGTAAAAGACTTTGGTTTAATTCCAGTTTCCTACCGAAGCAACACCAGAAGCACCAATAGGCGAGACTTTAAAATATGAATTAGTCCCTACTACTGCAGCAGCTGCTTGAGTTAAGGATACTTGAGGTATTATTGTTCCCGCAACGGTTACACGAATTATTCCCTTAATTAGTACATGACCTGTAGTGCTTGTAGAATTACCTGTAAGTGTAGTATTTGCAGCGGTGTTGTATGTGGTGGTTGCATTTGTAGAAGTTGCCAAAGCAGCTTTTGCTGATAGAGAACGCCAGGCTGTTGTAAATGTAGCAGCACCCGCCAGTGTAAATCCAAATGTTCCAGATGTTGCACTCATTGCTGTTAATGAATACTGACATTCAAACTGATAAGTTCCTACTGGTAAGGTTACAGATCCATTTGTAGGTCCTCCACCACCATCAAATAGAGGTTGCGCAGCTGTTTGACTAGTCAATGTATTTGTGCTTGTTAGTACTACAATTTGTTGACTTGCTAATACACTTCTAGTACTTGCTGCTGGTGATGAATAAAAAACAGTGCCATCGTATTCAATAGCACCAGCTTCAGCAGTTGTTAAATTTGTGCCAGATGTAAATTTTAATGGTGCACCCTGACTTGCAGTAGCTGTACCGGCTCCTAAATGTAATTGTGCAGTTGAAGCTGCTACGTTTATTCCTGTTTTGGTGCCTGCAGTGGTATTACCGATCAAAATAGTATTAGCTATTGCACCTGTACCAATGTTAATAGCTTTTGCTCCAGTACCCCCAGAAGCCAGATTAAGCGTAAGAGCACCGGTAGACGCACCTATATTTATAGTACCAGTAGAATTACCACCATTAATTGAAACAGTTGAGTTATTATTGGTGTTAATATCTACAGTACCGGTTACTGTTAGATTAGTAAGTGTTCCATGTGAAGTAATATTGGGCTGAGCTATGGTTGTTAAAGTTCCGCTTACCGTACCAGCATTTACCAAACCAGTTACTGTTAAAGTTGAAAGTGTTCCCAGTGATGTTATAGTACTGGTCGTTCCGGCACTAAGGGTGCCGCTAAAAGTGCCACCTTGTATGGTACCACTAACGGATAAATTGGCTAATTGACCAACTGAAGTAATGTTGGGTTGTGCAAAGGTTGTTAAAGTACCACTTACTGTTCCGGCTGTAATTAGTCCACTTACAGTTAAAGCAGAAAGCGTTCCCAAGGAAGTAATAGAACCGGTTGTACTGGCATTGAGTGAACCACTGAATGTACCTCCTTGTATTGTGCCAGTAACGGATAAATTACTTAATTGACCTATGGAGTTGATGCTGTTTAATGCGGAGGTGCCTAGAGTGCCGCTAAAAGAAGTGGCTTCAACAGTTCCTGTTACAGAAAGTTGTGAGTAAAGATTAGTATTAATTAAGATAAAAAATAATAGGAAACCTCCTTTTTTCAACATTTTAAACATAGGATAGATATAATAAAACAGTAACCGTAAAATAAATTGATGCAATAAGTTTTACTTGTTTTTCAATCAAGATAGTTAAATAAAAGGAGACTATCTATATTCATAAATGATAACTACACCATCAGTTCCATCCCCGCCAGTTCCATTTCCAGTAGCCCCACCACCGCCTGCCCCAAAACCAGTTCCATTAATACCGTTTGCATTAGCTGCAGATCTTGTTATAGTTCCTCCTCCAAAGCCAAATAAACCACTTCCTCCGGCACCTCCAACCAATGGAACCGCTGTTGTTCCATTATATCCCTGATATCCAGATTGACCAGTGTAATTGATTGTACCATTAGTGCCTGATCCACCTGTCCCACCTACTGTAGTGTTTCCGTTTGCGTTTGTTGTTGCAGCACCCCCACCTCCAGCACCACCTGAATAAGTTATACCATTTATTATTATAGAACTTGCACCTGATCCTGCCCCTCCATTAGTAGTTCCACCTGTACCAATTGTTACAGTATACGGTGGTGTTCCTGCAAGTGTAAGAAAAGCTAC
>CALRUV010000227.1:0-5928 GCA_943371455.1 Chitinophaga pinensis
TTTTATTTGTACTGTAACATAATTAAATATTATACGTATCACTACTTTAAGAGACCAAATTAACAAGTTTACTACTGTTTATGACGGAAAGAGAATATAACCAATGTGTGAATCAATATGCAGATAATGTATATCGCTTCATTGTAAAAAATCTCCGTCACGAAGAGGATGCAAGGGATATTGTACAAACAGCTTTTGAAAAATTATGGCGTAACAGGGAATCGGTAGAAAATGACAAATCTAAATCCTACCTTTTTACAGTTGCCTATAACCAAATGATAGATCATATCAGAAAAGTGAAGCGGATACAATTAAAAGATGAATTTTCTGAAAATGCCAGGATACATAATCCCTCTTCTAACAATAACCTGAAAAAAACGCTTATGGAAGCTTTGAACAGGTTAAATGAAACACAGAAAAGTTTGGTTATGCTAAAAGATTACGAAGGATATAGTTACGAAGAAATTGGGGAGATAATGGGTTTGAATGAAAGTCAGGTTAAAGTGTACTTGCACAGGGCAAGACTAATTTTAAGAGAATACTTGGTAAGTCCGGAGAATGTGCGGTAAAAAACAAATGCATAAAAATATAATAGCTAACAGCTAAATAAACCATGAATATTAACCAACATAATTACGAGGAATTTTTCCTGCTGTATGCAGACGGTGAACTGTCTGTTGCAGAAAAACAAGCTGTTGACCAGTTTGTTGCGGAAAATCCGAGTCTGGCGGCTGAGTTGGTTCTTTTTCTTGATATGAAGCTGGATGCCGAAAGCCTGGTTTTTGAAGACAAAGAAAGCCTTTACAGAAATGGTGCTGATGAAATTACTGTTGCTAACCAGGAAACTTATTTCTTATTGTATGTAGATAATGAGCTGAATGCTAAAGCACGCAATAAAGTAGAGACTTATGTTTTACAACACCCGGCTTCGCAGGAGTTGTTTACGGAACTGAAACAAACCAAATTAGTTAGAGAAGAGATCTTGTTTCCTGATAAAGCATCTCTATACCAAAAAGAAAAAACCGATAAACCTGTTTTTTATATTCGATTACAAAGATTAGCCGCAGCGGCAGTGGTTACTGGTCTGGCTATCTTGGCCTGGAATATTTTACCGAAATCAAATTCATTCCTGCAGAAACTGGCGCTGAATAAAACTGCCACCAATTCAATTATTGAAACGCCATTAAACAATATTGGATCAGGAAAGAATGATGACCTAAAAAAAACAACAGCAACAATTCTGCAACCCGTTACTAATCTATCAGAAAGAGTTGCCGAAACTGATCAAACAAAAAATTCCAATACAGAACAAGCGGTCAGCCTAAGTAACCCTGTTGCAGTGATACAAAACAATGAAACTACATCAGCTTTAAAAAGAGAAGATGTTATTTCAATACCAAATGAAACAAAAACTTATAGCCAGTCCATCCTTGTTAGCAACAATGTAATTGCATCTGCTAACACAACTTTAACCAATATTGTAGAAGCAAGTGAAGCGTCTGAAAGCATTGCAGAACCTGCCATTTACAGAGAATTGGATACTGATGACGAGAATAAAAGTTTTTACCTTGGCACACTTGAGATAAATAAAGATAAATTCCGAGGTCTTTTTAGAAAAGCCGGTAGTATTTTAAGAAATAAGTCAAAGACGGACGAAGAAAAAACCGAAACCACAACACCGTCGAACGAACGGACATTCAAATAAATCAGAAAAAAACAGTTATGAAACAAATCATTGGATTAATCGCACTCCTGTGCTTGGGTGCAAAAGGAATGGCACAAGCAGACAGCTCAGCATCCGGTAAGGACACTGTTAAAGTGGGCAATTTTATTATTATCAAAAAAGGTAATAGCAACAGTAGTATTGATAGTTATAATAATCGTCCGAATAATTATAGTTTAAAGGTGGAGCGCAGACCTAGAAAGAGAAGTAATATCAGCACCAACTGGTGGATCATGGATCTTGGTTTTGCCAATGTAAGAGACAACACCGATTATAGTTATGCACAGGCAGGTAGCTATTTAAAAACACTGCGTCCTGCGGATGGACCAGTAAATCAGAATAGTTACAAACTGAATGCCGGTAAATCCAGTAATGTAAATATCTGGTTTTTCATGCAGCGTTTAAATGTAATTAAACATGTGGTAAACCTGAAATATGGTTTGGGTGTAGAGATGTATAATTACCGCTACGACACCCGGATCAGTTTCCGCAAAGACCCTGCACCCTATGCTTTCAACGATTCTATTTCATTTTCTAAAAACAAATTATTTGTACAATATATCACTGTGCCTTTTATGTTGAATTTTAATACAACGCCAGACAGTAGACGGGGATTGAGTTTGAGTGTGGGTATGAGTGCCGGATACCTGCTTTCCGGAAGAAACAAACAGATCAGTAGCGAAAGGGGTAAACAAAAAGTGAAAGGTGATTTTAATTTTGAACCATTTAGATTGGCCACTATAGCAGAGATAGGATTGGGCCCGGTAAGGTTATATGGAAGTTATAGTTTAACCCGTTTACAAAAAGACATCACCAGAATTGAGCAATACCCTTATACAATAGGATTCCGACTTAGTACCTGGTAAAGATTTCTTTGTTTTCTCATGTTGTATAGTAACACCCCTTTTCCAAGGGGTGTTTTTGTTTTGCAAATTTTGATTGGTATTAACTTAATTTTTGGTGAATTAACCCGATCACAACATAGGGTTTGGATAGATTGCTTTCCAATCAAAAAAATAACAAAATGAAAGCACCTATGCATGCAGCATTTCTAACAATGCTTGTTTTCTCCAGTACATCTTTCAGAGCACCCTTAAAACTTAACAAGGCATTTGCCGGAAAGAATACTTTTAGCGTTATCATACTAAAAGGAAATTATGAACTCCAGTTGTACGATTCTACCGGTGATTGGTTAGCCAGTTATCCGGTAGTATTTGGGAATACAGACAAAGGTGATAAAATGATGCAGGGCGATAGAAAAACCCCCGAAGGTGTTTTCCATATAGCTTATAAAAGAAAACATGAAAAATGGGATTCCTTTCTTTTGATAGATTACCCCACCAAAGAAAGTTACCAGAAATTCAAACAGCGGAAAGAAGCAGGGCTGATTCCTGCAGATGCTAAAATTGGCGGGGATATTGGCATACATGGCACCTGGCCACATGAAGATTATGCCATTGATCAGTATCGTAACTGGACAGAAGGCTGCATCAGCACCAAGAATAAATACATTGAAGAATTATTCCAACTGCTACCAGTTGGCACCAAGGTAGAAATAAGAAAATAATGATGAAGCAACCCGTTTTGGCAATTGATTTTAGGAACTGATTTTCTCATTGCCAAAATAAGTATGCAAAACCAGTGGCAGTTTGATGCCTTCTGCCGATTGGTTATTCTCTAGTAAACACGCTACAATTCTGGGCAATGCCAGTGAACTTCCATTTAAGGAATGCAGGAACTGTGTTTTTCCGGCCGCGTCTTTATATCGGCATTTCATCCGATGTGTTTGGTAGCTCTCAAAATTACTAACGCTGCTTACTTCCAGCCATCTTTCCTGTGCGGCACTGTACACTTCAAAATCATAAGTGATGGCACTGGTAAATCCCATATCGCCACCACACAAACGTAGTATGCGGTAAGGCAGTTCCAGATTTTTGAGTAAGGTTTCCACATGCAGGATCATTTGATCCAGTACCGCATAACTGGTTTCTGGTTCTACTATCTGGATGATCTCTACTTTATCAAACTGGTGCACCCTGTTCAACCCCCTCACATCCTTACCAAAGCTTCCTGCTTCTCTCCTGAAACATGGCGTATAAGCCGTCATCATGATAGGCAGGTCTTCCTGCTTAACCATGGTATCTCTGTAAATATTGGTAACAGGCACTTCTGCCGTTGGAATCAGGTAAAAATTATCTGCAGTGGCATGGTACATCTGTCCTTCCTTATCAGGCAACTGTCCGGTAGCAAATGCACTGGCTTCATTAACCATGAATGGCGGTAAATATTCAGTATATCCTGCGGCAGTATTATAGTCGAGAAAATACTGTATCAATGCTCTCTGTAATTTTGCCCCCTTGCCTTTGTATAAAGGGAAACCACTACCGGTAATTTTTGCGCCGGTTTCAAAATCTACCAAATCATATTGTTTGATCAGATCCCAGTGTGGAACTGCATTGGGAGGTAGTGCTGGTTTTTTACCACCCTCTCTCACTACTTCATTTTCTTCCGGTGTTCTGCCAATGGGTACTTGTAAGCTGGGCAGATTTGGTAAAATAACCAATGTATCCTGCAATTGTTTTTCAACCAAACCCATCTGTTCTTTTAGGGGCTCCAAAGTAGCTTTCCATCCGGCTATATCCGTTTTCATCGCTTCGGCCGCTTCTTTGTTTCCCTGAGCCATCAATTTGCCAATTTCTTTGGAGGAAGCATTCACTTTGGCCTGGGTATTATCAAATTCTAATTGTAATTTTTTTCTTTCATCATCCAGGGCAATAATGGCATCAACCATTTCTAAAGGTTGAAAATGCTTTATTGCCAGTCTTTTTTTAACTTCTTCTGTTTGGTTCCTCAAAACACTCACCTGTAACATACTTGTTCAATTTTTTGCAAATATAACTTATGACCGTTGATGATAGCATGGTTCTTCGGTTTACCTTTGTCAATATGTATGTTTCGGACGATTTACAGCAAAGATGGTGGGCCCTGGAAGCCAAATTAATGGAGCGTTTTGGCAAAAAGCCCGATTTGGAAGCCGTTCTTTTCCTTATTGGTATGCAGGAAACGGGGTATATGCAGGATAATATCAGCAAAGAGGAAAAACAGGACCTGATGCATGTAGCAGTATGTAAAGTACTCAGTCAAAGTGGCTATTATATCCTGGAAGGCAATGATCCAGATGGCTGGCCTCATTACAAACAGGTAAAAGAATTACCAGTGATGCAATTGTATGATCAGGAAAACTTTATCAAAGACCATGTTTTGCTTTATTTTAAAACCCAGGACTTTTAATTAAGGTGAATGCTCTTATATAATTAATTTCCTGCAATCAATTTTTATCTAATATTTGCACTACTAAAACGAAATTTATGAATTTCCCTACAGATGTTCGCTACACCAAAGATCACGAATGGATTCGCTTAGATGGTCAGGTGGCCACCATTGGTGTTACTGATTTTGCACAGCATGAGCTGGGCGATATAGTTTATGTAGATATCAATACTACTGGGAAATCATTGGCCGCTGAAGAAATTTTCGGCACTGTTGAAGCGGTAAAAACTGTGAGTGACCTCTTTCTCCCTGTTGCAGGAACTGTTACAGAAGTAAACCCTTTACTGGAAAAACAACCTGAATTGGTTAACTCAGACCCTTACGGAGAAGGCTGGATGATCAAACTAACCGTTGCAGATACGGCAGCTGTTGCAGCGTTGATGGACCATGAAGCCTATGCTTCTCTGGTAGGCTAAATTTCAACCCTTTTTTCAATGTAGTCTGGCAAATAGGCAGTCTTTGCTACTATTTACCTTAATTGGCATTATATTGTCCAAAAAACCGTGTTAACCAAACTTCGCTTTTTACCGGCCATCGCATGGTTTTTTGTGATTTTATTTCTGCTAAGCTTACCAGGCAGTAAAATACCTAAATACCCCTGGCTTGAGCAGATTCATGCGGATAAGCTGGTTCACATTTTTTTATTTTTCCTCTTCTGTTTCCTTTTCTCATCACCTTTTAAAACCCAGGACTTATCTAAGCGCAGCCTGAGTTTGATCCTATTGCTGATAACTTTTTTGGGTATTCTATATGGCGTAATGCTTGAATTTGTGCAGGAGGAATGGGTTCTGAACCGATCTTTTGAAGTAACTGATATACTTGCAGATGCCACGGGTTGTTTGCTTTCCTACGTCTATTGTATTAGGTGGATACGG
>CALRUV010000228.1:0-5909 GCA_943371455.1 Chitinophaga pinensis
ACATTTTTACCAGCAACCGCATTAGGGAAACGTGCCATCCGCTGACGTTTGCCGTTGATATACAACTGGTCGATAAACGGATTCCCTTTAACCTTCGCAAAAAAAATGCCTTTCTTGCCTTGTTCCCATTCCAACTTAAGCAAAATGCCGCCAGAAATAATTGCCGAGCCTTCTTCTTCAGCCTGATAAATTACAGAAGCTTTAGTATCAGCATCCGTAATACTAATGGTTTCAGGTAAATAATAAACACCCGGGGCAAAAAGTACCTTGACAGAAGCTCCTTCCGGTAGTTTTCGGACTAACTGCTTAGCCTTTGCAAATGTTGAAACCGGATTTTCTTTTGTCCCCGGATTGGCATCATTCCCCAATGTGGAAACATAAATAGTTTGAGCCCTGGAATTCAAGGCAACCATCAATATCAGAAAAAACAAAATATTTTTAGTCATGCATCTGGTTATTATTCGTTCTAAGAATACCGTCAACTCCTAATTGGAACTGGGATTCACAATGCGGACAAAAAATCAGTCTTTTTTATTTCAAAGTCCACGAATCTTTCCATTCAATAGTAGCCGAATTATTCCCGAAAACCATCGGCAACCAAACATATCTTGAATCTTCTAAATTAGTTTTGTTCCAACGGTCGGCCATAAAAATAAAATGGCCAGGTTTGCCTTCTAGTGGTAAAACAAAAGTGCTTTGGGCAAAGAATGTACTGTCACTATTTGGCCCAATACATGGATTGTATAATTCTGTCCAGGTACCCATAATTGATTCGGCTGATGCCAGCATAGCAGGATTTGGTGTCCAACCTGTACAGCCTGAAGTAATTAGATAATATTTCCCATTATTTTTAAACATTGCCGGAGCTTCCCGGCTTTTATCAATAAAAATCCGGCTCACCGTTTCTGTTGGTTTCAAATAATCGTCGGTTAAAAGACTAACATGCATAGTGGCATTGTTTTCTGAAGAGAAAATATGGTAGGCTTTCCCATCTTCGTCTTTAAACAAGGTCATGTCGCGGCTCATTTGCCCATTGGGCCGCATACTTTCGATAAAAGTGTAAGGACCTTGGGGATTATCGGCAGTAGCCACACCCGTTCGGGCATACTTATAATCATCTGAATCCACGTGCAGCCACATAACAAATTTTTTAGTTCGCTCATTATAAACAACTTTTGGTCGTTCAAGTACTTTGCTGGTATGTAGATCATGCGAGGAATCGGTGGTGTTGGGTGAAAGGGAAACTCCCTCATATTTCCAGTCGGTTAAATTTTTTGAGGAATAACAGGAAATTCCTTCGGCATTTGCACGGTAACATTCCCAGTTTTGCCCAGGTACAAGCCAGGTTTTGCCTTTCTTTATTTCTCCATACCAATAATAAGTACCCTTGTGAAACAGCATACCACCTCCATGCGCATTGATGGGGTTTCCATCTATATCTTTCCAAATTGATCCAGGAAATATTTTCTTTTCGGGATCCGGTTTTTTGAAAGAAATTAATGGATACATACCGAATAAAACAAAAGCAAAAATTATACTTTTTTTCATTGTAAATTTTTTAAAATAAAAAATGGAATTAATTACTCACCTCTATATAAAATAAGTTCGCAAAGGCCTGGGGCCTCCAGCTCATTTTGTAATACCAATCTGAATTTCTGCGCTTTCACTTTTAAAAATTGTTCTGTACTTCCTGTGCCATTAGTGGTGTTTTTTATAATTTTCTGCCAATCTTTTCCATTCCAATATTGTAATTCGTGAATTTGCTTTATGTTAGACCAGGGATGCCAGGGTTCTACCAATCCCAAAGCCTCAATGGTAGTAGCAGCTCCTAAATCTATTTCTACCATTGCCTGTTTAGTTCCCTTTGCAGCTTTCCAAATTGTAGAAGGTTCGCCATCTGTTAATGATTTTATTTGGCTGCTTGAATCTATAGATGAAACAATAGCTAGTTTCTGTAAAGATGGTATGGGTAATACTTTAGGCTCGCCTTCAAACTCTATGGCAATAACTGAAGCAATTTTATCAGGGGCAAAGGCAGGAACATTAATGGTACTGCTAGTGCTGGAAGAACTTACTTTTAAACTAGTGCTTTTATCAGCCAGTAAGTAAGCTCTCTTAATTTTATTGGAAAAAGGTATGTTCAATAATTTATTGGTAGGCCAATCGAATACATGCAAATATAAAATTTGATCTTTCCGGGTTGCTCTGCCATAAGGTAAGTAGGCAAATGGATTAGCCGTTGAACCATAAATGGCTTCCCCATTTAGTTGAAGCCATTCTCCTATTTCCTTTAAATTTTGCTGACAAACTTCCGGTATTACCCCGTATTGATTTGGTCCAACATTCAATAAAAAATTCCCGCCCTTACTTACAATATCAACCAGTTTTTGCAATAAATCTTTTGTGCTTTTCCATCTGTCATCATATGCATTGTAACCCCAATGGCCGTTCATCGTCATACATACTTCCCAGTTTCTTCCCGGGAAACCTGTGGCGGGAATAAATTGTTCCGGTGTTTCCAAATCGCCACCCATACCTGCACCTAAGCGGTTATTAGAAATTAGGTTAGGAAAAGGTTTCAATTCGCTGGCCAGTTTCTGACTCATTTCTTTGGTCATGTTTACAGGTGTATCCCACCACAATACAGCCACATCGCCATAATTATGCAAAATTTCTTTTACCTGTGGCACTGCAATGCTATCAACATACTTAGCCATATTACCAATATGTGTGCTGTCCCATTCTACGCCACCCATAACTGCCCCGCCCGGATGGAACCAATCTTGCGCCTGCGAATAATAGAAGCCTAATTTCATGTCATATTTTCTGCATGCTTCGGCCAATTCTTTTAGTATATCTCTTTTAAAAGGTGTTGCATCAACAATATTATGATTACTAACTTTTGATTGATACATAGCAAATCCATCGTGGTGCTTGCTAGTGATCACAATATACTTTTGACCGGCAGCTTTGGCAAGTTTTACCCAATCTTCCGCATTAAATTGTGTGGGATTGAATTGCTTTGCTAATTCAATATAGGTTGCCCTGGAAATTTCTCCTGTCTTCATTATCCACTCACCATGATTTGTTTTACCATCCCACTTACCGGCTGCCTGTGCATAAATGCCCCAATGAATAAACATACCGAACTTGGCATCTTTCCACCATTGCATTTTGGGCTCGTCTTTTTTTGTACCATTTGTTGATGATACATTTTGCGCTTTACCTGCAGATGCAAATAGAAAAAAAATAATAATTAAACCATACTTTTTCATACAATACTTTTTAGTACATAGAACCTGGCAAATCACTTTGATCCATTCGTTTCAAAGACCCCGATTGTTATTGTTTCTCCTAACTTGTTACCAAACAAATCTTTTCCGCCATTATTCCCTACAATAATTCCTTTACCATTAAGAGGCGAAGATTTTGTAAGCATAAAATTTTTTAGAACATTAAATCCTGCGCCTCTTGCAGTAACATCTATAAACTGTGGATCTTCAAAAATAGGCACCGAATCCTTAGGTAAATTTTTAAACCTACCATAAAAACAGTTGTTATTGAATTTCGTATTGATATCTTTTTTAAGATCAAAACCGGCTATGTCTTTCACATAAAAGATATTGTTGGCAAACAATGAATTTTCCGGCCAGGGGCCTCCCCAATTATCCATTTGTACAATTGTTCGATCAATATCAACTGATTGTTTTTCAGGGATAACAAAAACATTATTATAAATCTGTGTATTTTCTATTGGCCCCGAAAGGTGCATGGTAGGAGAAAACCAAGCTTTTGGACCGGTTTTGTAAGGCCGGATACCATCATTAATACTTACATTATAACGGATGATCGTATTGGTAGTACCTATATTTTGGTCGGTGTGCACATTAGAACCATTATTACACACAAGTAAAAAACCTCCGTAATTGTCGTGACTATAATTGTACTGAATAATGGTGTTCTGGCAATTCCAGTCAGCATCAAAACCTTGCCCGTCCCAGTTTGCTTTATGGTCAGACACTTCATTAAATTGAATGATGGTATTATCAGCGCTCCAGGGCCAAATTCCTGCTGCAGCTTCAGTTGTGGTAAATGCATCTGGGCAGTCGCGCATAATATTATGTTCAACCAGGGCACTATCGGTTCCAATAGGTACAATTCCGTCGCCAGGAATTTGCTCCAGCAAATTGTGTCGAATAACTACATTCAAACTTGGATGCCATTTTTTTCGGTTGGTATAACCGCTGGAATTTATACCGTTACGTTCGCAATGGTGCAAATAACAATTGGTAATTTGCAAATCAATAAACCTGGTAATAATTGAATCACCACTATTTTGCCAGAATATGGCACTTCCGCCACCATCCTTTTTTATCAGGCTCCCATTAACATGGTGAATTTCAAGACTATCCAAAACGATATGGTGGCAATCGCCAAAATCTTTGGCAGAAACGATGACCCCTCTTCTTTTTGCCATTGGTTCATTTCCGGTATTGGTAATTTCCAGGTTCCTTACTTCCCAGTAGGCAACATTGTGCAAAAGCAGCGTATGTAATTTTTCACCCTTACCGTGAATGGCAGGATTATTCCCTTCGCCATATTTATTAATTTGTATGGGTGCTTCAGCAGAACCTGATCCTTTTAATTCCAGTTGACCATGCCAGGTAGAACCAGCTTTGAACAGAATTTTATTGCCAGGTTTAAATTCGGTTTGGTTTACTTTTTCGAGACTTGCCCATGCAGATGTAGGAGAATGACCATCGTTTGCATCGTTGCCATTTTCTGCATCAATGTAATAGATACTTTTATTTGCACATGAAATTAAAAAAACCAGCGAAAACAAAATCAGAGCAGTTGATTTACTTGCTTTCATAGTGTTTGTTTTTTTGGTTGAGCTTGCTAAATATCAAAACCAACTTCGGCATCAGACCAGACCTAGATACTTAATCAAATCCGCAAAATTTCTCTTAACTCACCTCCTTAGTTTCTAAATGATTTGGAAGATTGCTTCGATACAGAAATATGACTAATAGCCGGAACACCATTTGATTGTATAATTTTCAGCCTCAGCTTTTCTGCGCTTATTTCAATCGGAAGATTAATTATTTTACAGGCACCAATCAGGTCTCCCTTAAAAAAGGTATCCCATTTGCCGTTATCATAGGATTGCAATTCAAACTCTTTAATTTTAAAAATACGCAGCAGAGAAAAATTATCTCCCAGGTCTTTAAGAATTGCATTTTCAAAAATGCTTATGCGATCAAAGGAAGTAGTATTGTCAAAGGTAATTTCCACTTCAGCAATAGAGTCATTTGCCAGCCAGTAAGACTCCAGGCTGTAATCATTTGCCTTTGCAGCTGTGTGTTCTTTTACTTCACTACTTGCTGTAATTTTCTGATTGAATGCCAGGTTTACAGGGCCAGAAGGCAACTTAGCTTTTCCACCCCGAATACCGAGTCTGTCTGCTAGTTCTAAAATTCTAATCTGTTCATTTGTTCTGATTCTTCCTGTTTTATCGGGAGGAATATTAATGATCATAATATTATTGTTAGCGGTACCCCAGTAAAAGAGTTCTTCCAATTCATCCAGAGGTCGGGCAGCCAAAACGTTTTTCTTTTGAAACCAGTTCCATCTGTCTGATAAACAAATGGTGTGCTCAAAAGCAAGGTTATACATTTTTCCATCGTACTCGTAAAGCTTAGGATCATCCCATCGTACAAAGTTGGGATCCTTGATTCGAAAATCTACCGGAAAGTATCTGATAGGATCCCCATTTTTATAATCTTCCGGAAGCTGAATTTTATTGCGATTGGTTGGCTTTCCTATTGTATGGTTTACGGTAATCATGCAATTAGGTTGCATCGCTTTTACATATTTGTATATGGCAGGTATATCCCAGTCATTTTCTT
>CALRUV010000229.1:0-5891 GCA_943371455.1 Chitinophaga pinensis
ATTACATCCAATGCACGAATGGTATCTGCCGGTTGGTGTGTATCAACCTTGATATCAGCAAATTTTTCCAGCATGAAGAAATTTGCCTTTCCTTTTTTATGGGCATCCAGCAAATGAATAGCCTGTAACCCTTCTTCCAGGTTATTAACTACATAGTAGTTCAGGTATGGCTCTAATACATTTTCAACGGCTGTTCTATATGCTTCTTTTACATAAATGATGTCCGACAAAATAGGTGCTGCATGATTCCACTCTGGATTCTTGTGCAGGAATTTGATACTATCGGGATAACCCTCCATTGAATCAATCAGACTCTTCAGTAGGTTAAACTCATTTCTCTTTGAATCCAGTTTTCGGTTCTCTTCGTTCAGTTCATTGCGCAAAAGTTCTAACTGGGCCTGTGTTTCAAAGATCTGTTCCTTGGTTTTTTCCTGGTGTTCCTGTAGCTGTTTCAGGTCAACACGCTTGGCTTCCAGTGTACCCTCTTTTTCCTGCAATTCAATCGTTAACAATTGTAGCTGGGATTCGCGGCTGTCTTTTTCCTCATTCAACTGCATCTGTGCCCTTTGCAGGTTCATGATGGATGTATCAGCAACCGCTACTTTCTTTTCAGCATCAAACTGACTACGCTGGATTTGCTGAAAACGGTTTCTGGTTAAATCAACGCCCGTTCTTTTTTCATCAAATAACCTGCGCTTTTCTTCCACTGCAGATTGTGCAGCAGATACATTATCCTGGATATTTAAAAGGTTTGCTTCCTCTTCACCAACTTGTATCTGTGTATATTCGATAGAGTCGCTGATGGTTTTTAACTGACCTTCTGCTTTTTCCAGAAAATCTTTTAAACCTGTCTCTTTTTCTTTCAGGTAATGGAGTTTCTGGGTAGCCAGATTTTTCTCATTTTCTTTGCTGCGTAATTCCTGCAAAAATTCATTGAATTCGTGCTGCATATTTTGTAATGCACGTTCTTTTTCAATAAAACCAACTTTTTCCTGTTCTACGGCTGCATCTTCTGTAGCTATTTCTGCCTCAAGTTGGATTTTCTTGTTTGTTTCTTCTTCCTGCTGTTCGTGTAACTCTTTATAAGTGATATTGAATCCTTCCAATGCTGCTTTTGCCAGTTCTATGGCCACTTCTCGGTATTCTTTTTTGATCTCGTAAAATTTCTCTGCTTTTCTTGCCTGACTTTCCAGGGTTTTTAACTGGTTATTGATCTCGAACAACAAATCTTCAATACGTGCAAGATCCTGTTCCGTAGCATCCAGTTTATTTTTGGCTTCTTTTTTTCTGGTTTTATAAATGGTAATCCCGGCAGCTTGTTCCAGCATTCTGCGACGGCTATTCTCTTTGTCTTTGATAATATCATCCACCATCCCTAATTCAATAATGGCATAACTATCGGTGCTGATACCAGTATCCAGAAAAAGGTTATGGATATCTTTTAGGCGGCAGTTTACATCGTTCAAACGATATTCACTTTCCCCATTCTTATAAAAACGCCTGGTTACAGTAACGGTATTAAATTCTGTAGGTAAGAGATTCTTGGTGTTTTCGAAAGTGAGACTTACTTCAGCAAGTCCGCTGGCACTTCTAGTTTTGCTGCCATTAAAAACCAATGCTTCCAGGTTTTCACTTCTTAAGGCAGAAATTTTTTGTTCCCCAATTACCCAGCGTATGCTATCAATGATATTACTTTTACCACAACCGTTTGGTCCGATAATACCGGTAATACCTTCATCAAAACTAACGATAGTTTTATCAGCAAAACTTTTGAACCCTTTGATTTCTAATGACTTTAGTCTCACTTTTTTCCCGTTTATATACCTGCGAACATACAGTAAAAAGGGCGAGATTTTTTTTTGTAAAATTATCCTGTGTATAAGAGGTGGAGAAGTAACATTAAATTAATGTAAGAATTTATTAAAAATAATACAATAGTCTGACTATTAATTAATTATGATACACTTATTAATTTTTAATGATAGCTTTATAAGTATTTCTAACTATCTTGTTGGTTAATTTTTACCCCCATAATTGCCCATTATTTGCGAAGGATTATTTTAACTGTTACCAATGATCTTACCTACGATCAACGCATGCAAAAGATTGCTGGCTCATTGGCAGATGCTGGGTATGAAGTTTTATTGGTTGGCAGACAACAGAAAAAATCTTGTGACCTAACAAAAGAAAAATATCGTCAATCTAGGCTCCCTTGTTTTTTTAATAAGGGGTTTCATTTTTATTTCGAATTCAATATTCGTTTGTTTTTCTTCCTGCTTTTTAAAAAAGCAAGTATTCTTTGTGCCATAGATCTGGATACCATCATTCCCGTTTATCTATGTTCATTCCTAAAAAATCAGCAAAGGGTTTATGATGCGCATGAAATCTTCACAGAACAAAAAGAGGTACTTTCCCGGCCATGGGTGCACCGAATTTGGCTTGCTATTGAAAAATTTGCCGTTCCGAGGTTTCCAAAGGGCTATACCGTGAATCAATCAATTGTAAAGGAATTGCAATCAAGGTATGGCGTAAACTATGCATTGGTAAGGAATTTGCCAATGCTGCTAAAGGAAGAAATGCCTACACCTAAAACCGAAAAATGGTTTTTATACCAGGGTGCTGTAAATGAAGGCCGGTGTTTTGAGTCCTTAATACCCGCCATGAAGCAGGTAAACGCCAGGCTGATCATAGTAGGCAGGGGCAACTTTTATGAGCAGACAAAAGCATTGATACAAAAACACCAGGTGGAAGATAAAGTACTGTTGAAGGGTAATATGTCGCCTGATGCATTAAAGTCATTCACACCACAAGCCTATTGTGGTATCACTTTATTTGAAAGTGAGGGTATGAACCAATATTACTCACTAGCCAACCGATTTTTTGATTATATGATGGCAGGTATACCCCAGATCTGTGTGAATTATCCTGAATATGCTGCCATCGTGCAGGAAAACCCTTTTGCTTTAATGGTTGATGATACAAGCCCGGAAACAATTGCAGCTGCAATGAACAATTTACTGGCTGATACTGTTTTAAACGAAAGCTTAACTAAACATTGTCTTTCTGCCAGAAGTTACTGGAACTGGGAATTAGATAGAAAGACATTGGTCAACTTTTACGTCAATCTATAATTTGGAAAAGCATTTACATATCATATCATTCAACGTTCCCTACCCTGCTGATTATGGCGGTATTATTGATGTGTTTTACAAAATACAAGCATTAAAGGCAGCTGGCATTAAAATACACCTCCATTGCTTTGAATATGGCAGGGGAAAACAGGATGCTTTATTGCAATATTGTGAGACTGTTGATTATTATGAAAGAAATATTGGTCACAAAGGCATTTCCAACACCCTTCCATATATCGTATCAAGCAGAAAAAGCGAAACACTTATCCAAAACTTATTAAAGGATAATTACCCTATTTTCATGGAAGGGGTTCATTGTACTTATCCGATGTTCGATATAAGACTAGCTCACCGAAAGTTTTTTGTAAGACTGCACAACGTGGAATACAAATACTATGCGGATCTTAGCAATCATACTTCCTCCATCATCAAAAAGATATATTTCTGGATGGAGAGCCGTTTATTAAAATCCTATGAAAAAAAGATTGTTTCGAAAGCAGTGTTTTGGGGTACAACAGAAATGGATGATGCTATTTACCAAAAGGAACTGGGCTGTAAAGAAATTGAATGTTTGCCCCTTTTCATTCCAGACTGGCAGGTAAAAGCAACGGAGGGCATTGGGTCTTATTGTCTTTACCATGGCGATCTTGGAGTAGATGCCAATGAAAAATCGGCTATCTGGCTTTTGAAAAATGTGTTTGGACACTTAAAGATTCCCTTTGTAATTGCGGGCAAGAACCCCTCTGAGAAATTGGCAAAAATGGCCCACGAAAACAACCATACCTGCCTGGTAGCAAACCCTTCTAATTTGGAAATGCAGGATATGATCGCAAAAGCGCATATCAATGTTCTTCCTTCTTATACCCAAACCGGGATGAAAGTAAAATTACTGAATGCACTTTTTAATGGCAGACATTGCCTTGTTAATGACGCAACAGTAGCAGGCAGTGATTTGGAATCTGCTTGTCATATAGGTACAACCGCTGAGGCATTCAGACAAATCATTGCCCAATTGTACCATCAGCCATTTGCACCAGAAGAGATCAAGCTTAGAAAGCTATTGCTGGAGAATCGTTTCAACAATTTAGCCAATGCAAAAATGCAGGTTGGCTGGATATGGGGTGCATAAAAAAACTGCAGCTGATTTTGGCAACTGCAGTAAACCCGATCTTAAAATACTTTCAATTAATTGTCATCACTTGTAGGCCCATACATTCCCGGCACTTTATTACCTGTTGCACGCAAATAAACAACCATTTCTCCGCGATGATGGTATAAGTGGTTGAAAAGAAAGGACCGTACTACCTGTATTCTGGGCATAACCGGAAAAATAGGCTCTTCGCTGCCCATCACCATTTTCCAATTTACAAACATTGATTCGTCTGATGTAGTTTCTAAAGCTTTTTGTGCATTCAGCACATTTTCTTCAAATTTTGCAACAATATTAGCCGCGGCACTGATATCTCCTTTATCATATTTATACTGGGCCATATCCATCACATCAGCGTGTAATGTTGGCTCAAACCAATTGTAAACTTCTGCAATATGCGAAGCCAATTGTGCGGTTGTCCATGATTTTTCTGCGGGCTTATATGTAAGTGCAGAATCCGGAATAGCCTGTAGTAGTTTTCGGGTATTTTCTGCTTCGTGCAGAAACTCACCCAGCAATGATTTCACTAGCATGAATAAGATTTTTATTAATGAATAATGAAATAAATATACCCATTAAAATACAGGTTAAACCAGGCCTAAAATTGTTAACATTTTAATCAAACAGCTTATGAAACGGCCATTGTTGCACTGTCTATTACTTTGCCATGCTCTGTTTTAAGCATACGGTAAGGGTACCTATTGATAACGATAAAATCGTGGGTTGCCATGATAACAGCTGTGCCATAATCTTTGGCAATTTGTATGAGTAGTTGCATGATCTCATCACTGGTTTCAGGATCGAGGTTTCCGGTAGGTTCATCTGCCAGTATCAATTTGGGCGAATTAAGCAATGCCCGGGCAATATCCACCCTTTGTTGCTCGCCCCCACTCATTTCGAAAGGCATTTTAAAGCCTTTACTTTTTAAACCCACTTTATCTAAAACGTCATTGATCTTTTCTTCAATCAACCTTTCATCTTTCCAGCCAGTAGCTTTTAATACAAATCGCAGATTCTCCTGTACATTCCTATCTGTCAATAATTGAAAATCCTGGAAAACCACACCAAGGTTCCTGCGCAGAAAAGGAACTTTTTTCCAATCCATTTCTTTCAGATCAAAACCCACCACAGATCCATTACCTTCTTTTAAAATTAGTTCTCCATAAAGTGTTTTAAGGAGACTACTTTTTCCTGTTCCTGTTTTACCTACCAGGTAAACAAACTCACCTTTACTAACAGTAAAATCAACATTCTGAAGGATCAGGTTATCGCCCTGATAAATATTGGCATGCTGGATGGAAACTACGGTATCTGACATGGTTCTAAATTACAATTTCTTAACTAAAATCTAATACAAAGGATATAGTAAATAATGCTATTTCTGCAAATACCTGTTAATATTGAAAACTAAGCTCTCCAAAATTTCCTTTCAATAAAAGAGAGGAACTTTCAGCCGCTTCTACCTTACCTATAATTTTTGCTTCTATTTGCAAGGAACTGGCAATTTCTATCATTTTCGCTGCGGCTTCTTTATTGGTAAAAACTTCCAACCGATGCCCCATATTGAACACCTGATACATTTCTCTGTAATCAGCACCCGAATTCTCTTT
>CALRUV010000230.1:0-5890 GCA_943371455.1 Chitinophaga pinensis
GGCCAATCACCCGTTGCACTTGACCGTGATGCCGTATTAAGGATACGCGGAGGTTCAACACTAAATGGTGAATTGTCTCCTATTTACGTGGTTGATGGAACCATTGTAAATTCTTACGACATTAACCCTGATGACGTAGAAACACTAACTGTATTAAAAGGTGCCAACGCTACGGCTCTTTTTGGAGGTCGTGCCGCTAATGGTGCCATTGTAATTACAACACGTAAGAAGAATGCAAATAATGGATTGGGTGTTGAGGTTAATTCAAGTGTAACATTTGATAAGGTGTTTATTCTACCAAAATTTCAGGATAAATATGCTGGCGGTGCTAGTCCAACCCTTGATACTTATACCTGGAAAGCAGGTGATCCAATTGAATGGCAAGCATTGAACGGTAAAAAGTTCACAGACTATACTGATGACTCCAGTTGGGGCCCTGCGATGGATGGTTCTGAATATGTTCCTTGGTATGGTTGGATTGCAGGCCATAGTCGCTCATTCAAAACGGCACCATTGGTTGCTCAGCCAAATAATGTTAGAGATTTTTGGGAAACCGGTATTACTACCAATAATAATATAAGTGTTTCAAAAAGCGGACAGGGTTATAATTACCGTTTATCTTATACCAAACAATATGTAAAGGGGTTATTACCTACTTCCAGCTCTGATAGAAATAACATAAATGCTTCTGCATCTGTTGATATTGACCAGCACTTTTCTGCTTCAACCAATATCACTTATTCTACACAACAGATTTACGGAAGCTTCGATGATGGATATGCAAATGGATCTTCTGGTAATTTTAGTCAGTGGTTTCATAGAAATCTTGACTTGGGTATTATGAAAGAACTACGTGGCTTGAGAACGCCTATAGGCACTTACGCCAGTTGGAATTTATCTTCAAATCCCGATGGTTATTCAGCTGGTAATCCATTGAATTTCTATGGTGGAAACTATTGGTATAACCAATATGCGTATTTTGATCTGAGAAGCAATAGTCAATCCAGACAGCGTTTATTTGGAGATGTATCCTTAAAGTATAAATTGAATAATAATTTTTACATAAAAGGTACTATTCGTAAAAACCAGTTAACAACCAATAGTGAAAATATTGTAACATCTGAATTGGCTGCCAGCGCAACCCAATCAGGTTATTTACCTTCTTTTTCTACTGGTTATTCTAACTACCAGGAAGACAACTATGAGTTAATCTCAGGTTATAACCAAAAATTTGGCGCTTTTGATGTGGGTGTAACGGTAGGGGGTAATAAATTATCCATTATTCAAAACGGTCTTTCAGCCGCAACTGCTACAGGTTTGAATGTGCCAGGTTTATATTCAATATCTAATTCAAAAGCACAACCTTCTATAGGCAGTACACGTAATGGTTCTGAAACCAAATCTATTTTTGCTACAGGTGACCTGGAATATAAAAAATTCCTGAGCTTAACCTGGGCGGTTAGAAGTGACTGGTATTCTACATTACCAGCAGGAAACAATAAGTTGGTATCACCTTCTATAGGTGCAGGTTTTGTGTTTACTGAATTTACTAAGAGCGCAATTCCTTGGTTGAATTTTGGTAAATTATTTGGTAGCTGGGGTAAAAAGCCAAGAGATCTGGGTACTTATGCTAATAACTTTTTATATGGTGTTAACGCCAATCAGTGGAATGGTAACTTCTTAATGTCTACACCAGATGTTTTAATCGATCCAGAATTAAGAGGTTCATTAATTACTACCTATGAAGCAGGTATTGATTTGAGGTTTCTCAAAAACAAACTTGGTGTAAACATTACTTATTACAACGAAGACAATAATGGAGAACCAGTAGCAGTGGCCCAAAGTGGGGTGAGTGGTTTTACTTCTAAAAGAATAAATGCTGCACAGATTAAGAAAGAAGGTATTGAAGTTTTGGTAACTGCTACACCTGTTTCTACTAAAAATTTCAATTGGCAGCTTAGTATGAACTATAGTTATCTGATTAAGAATCCAGTAGTTCAAACTGCTCCGGGTGTTGGTGCTGGCGGCCAAACCTTATTATCTGGTGGAGCTTTTGGTACAAGATTTGCCCGCGCATTCCAAGAAGTTGGATCTGATTGGGGTCAGTTAATAGGTGGTGGTATATTGCGTAATGATGCAGGGGCCCTAGTTTTGAACCCCACTTCAGGTGCTTTTGTAGCCGATGCAAGTAAACATTGGGGGTCTGTAGTTCCCAGAACTAATGGTGGTATTGTAAATTCACTCACCTATAAGCAATTTACTTTTGGATTTAACCTTGATTATCAGGTAGGTGGTCAATTCTTCTCTTTGTCTGAAATGTGGGGTAATTTTTCCGGTATCATGGAGCCAACTGCAGAATTGAATGATAAAGGAAAGAATGTACGTGATGCAGTTGCAAGTGGTGGTGGGGTTCGTGTAGTGGGTGTAAGTTCTGTTGATCTTAAAACACCTGTTGACAGGTATATTCCTGCAACTACTTATTTTCAACAATTTTATTTCAATCGAATTGCTGAACCTTATATCCACAGCTTAACTTATATTAAATTAAGAGAAGTTAATTTAGGTGTTAATCTGCCAATAAAAAGTTGGGGAATCTCTAAATATGTTCGTGCTGCCAATTTTTCTGTCATCGCACGTAACCCTTTCTTATTGTATAGAGAAACCAAGAATTTTGATCCTTCCGAAATCTCTGGTATTCAGGGAGAAGATGGTCAGTTTCCTGGAACACGCTCTATTGGATTTAACTTAAAACTTACTTTTTAATCTAATTAAACTAACAATCATGATAACAAAAATCAATAAATACTTGTTACTTACTGGTTTGGTTGGTGTGATACTAACTACTACCGGTTGTTTTAAGCAATTGGACGATTTTGGAGGTTTAAATAATAATCCAAATGCCACAACTGCGCCCATCCCTTCTGCTCTTTTAACCAATTCATTGGCTAATTTAAACGGCGGTGTTTGGGATGCGGGTGGATTTAGAACTGTTAATGGTTTGTATGCCCAATATGTTGCAGAAACACAGTATACAGACGCTTCGCGCTATTCAAAACAAACAATCAATTTTGATGGTTTTTATTCCGGCGTGTTGTACGACCTACAGAATATCATCAATTATAACAGCGATCCTGCAACAGCTGGAGCTGCCTCTAATTTTGGTTCAAACAAAAACCAGATTGCAATAGCCAGAATTTTAAAAGCCTATATATTCTGGACGCTAACCGATACCTGGGGTGATATACCTTACAGTTTGGCATTAAAAGGTGTAGGACCAATTGCTTATGATGGGCAAGAATCTATTTACAAAAACCTTTTAAAGGAATTAAAAGAGGCAGCTGCCGGATTTGATGCTGGACTTACAGTAAAAGGCGATATCCTATTTGCAGGTAACACGTCAAAATGGATGAAATTTGCAAATTCATTGCGAATGATGATTGCATTACGTATGTCGAAAGCTGATGCTGCAACTGGAAAAACAGAATTCGCAGCTGCACTGGCTGATCCGGGTGGTTATATAGATGCGGCAGCAGATAACGCATCCCTAGCAGCTCCAGGTGGTGTTTATATGAACACTTTTTATAACTACTATGTGGTAACCCAGAGAAAGGATTACGCTACCAGTAAAACAGTAACCGATATTTTAACTGCTAATAACGATGAGCGTATAAAAGCATTCGGTTCATCTCCAAAAGGGTTCCCTTTCGGATTAACGCGTGACGAGGCTGTAAAATTTGCAAATGCAAATATTGATTATGCCCGAATTTTAGAGCCTACTCGTAGAGGTGAAACTACACCCATAGTATTAATTGCATCAGAACAGGTTAAACTAGCCAGAGCTGAAGCTGCTAATTTAGGATGGACTACAGAAAATGTGGCAACACTTTATAGTGATGCCATCAGGGCTAGCTGGACAAGATGGGGTGTGTTTGATGCAGCAAAATTTGCTACATATATTGCCCAGGGAGATATTGCTTTGGGTACACAGACTACACAAAAGATTGCTCTTCAAAAATGGCTGGCTCATTTCCCTGATGGTACCCAGGGTTTTGCGGAATGGAGAAAAAGTGGTGTTCCTACTTTACCTCTGCCTCCGGGAATTACCACTATTCCAAGAAGATTAACTTATGGTCCAAATGAAGCTCAGTTAAACCCAGCTAATTATGCTGCTGCTGCAGCAAAATACCAGGATGCTACAGGCGCTGATTCTCAGTTTGGAAAAGTATGGTGGGACAAGTAAAAGCTTGAATACGAATTTTTATTATTTAAAGAGACTGCTCAATTTTGAGCAGTCTCTTTTTTTATTGATATGATTTTTTGTAAGATATAATCATGCGTTTAGTAAAATAAAACACCTTTCTGGCGTTTACATAAGCATCGGAATCTCCTTAATTTTTATTTTTTTCCATCACAAATAAATTTGTTTAAAGGTTTATAGCCTGGATAAAGTTTTATTAAACAAGTGGATTGAAAAAAATGTAAAATTTATATTATTTTAATATAAATTGAATAATAAACAATAAAACATTCATTTTATTTTATATTTATATTTATTTCACATTATATGCAGCCTTTTTTAGCATTAGTTGGTCTCAAAAATAGAAGCATTTGTTAATTGATTGTAAATTATGATGATTTAGTTTTTTTTTAACAAATTCCTCCAATTGATTATATTCGTTTTCTCAAAGTTTATCCTAAAACAAAAAAAACATGAAGAAAATTGTATCTACACTCGTAGTAGCATTGCTATGTTTTTCAGTAGCAGCTATTGCGCAGGTACGTCCGATCACAGGTACCGTAAAAGATGACCAGGGGGCAGGCGTTCCCGGTGTTTCAGTTAAAGTTAAGGGAAGTAGTACTGCTGCAATTGCAGATGCAAGCGGATCTTACAAGATCTCTGCATCTGAAAATGCCGTATTGGTATTTTCTGCCGTTGGTTTTTCCGACTACGAACAAAAAGTTGGTAAGAACGCTGTCATCAACATTTCTTTGACTAAAAATGTCAATGAATTGGAAAATGTAGTAGTTACCGCTCAGGGTATCAAAAAGAAGAGCAAAGAGATTGGTTATTCTTATGCTACTGTATCTAATGCAGAAGTTACCAATGGTCACTCTCCTCAATTGGCCCAGGCCTTATCCGGTAAAGTTTCCGGTTTGGCAGTTTACAACGTTAACAATAGTGTTGATCCACAAACCAAACTGGTTTTACGTGGTTACCGTTCATTAACTGGTAACAACGAAGCCCTGGTAGTTATGGACGGTATGCAAACAACTACCACTGTTTTGGCTACCATCAATCCGAACGATATAGAAAGTGTTACCATCCTGAAAGGTGGTCAGGCTGCAACATTATACGGTTCTGCCGGTATCAATGGTGCGGTTGTTATCACTACCAAAAAAGGTACCAAAGGCAAGCTGAAAACCAGCTATTCCAATACTACCAACTTTGATGAGATCAGTTTCTTACCTCAGTTCCAAACAACTTTTGGTAATGGTTCACAGTATTATCCTTACTCATTCGGTCAGGCTGGTTACAGCTCAGACTATTTAGTGCGTATGAAAGAAAACTGGCGCTCTTATGAGAACCAACAGTATGGAGATGCTTATGACGGAAGTCTACGTTTGGTTGGTCGTATTGTAAATGCGGCTGGTGATAAATTAGTCATCCCTTATGCAGATTCAAAAAATTCTCGAAGAAAATCATTTGATAAGGGTGTTTCTATCAACAACCAGGTTAGTTTCTCTGGTGGCGATGAAACAGGCACTTATTTTATGTCTGTTGAAAACCAGAAAATTGCAGGTATCGTTCCTAACGATAAAAGTCAGAGAACTGGTGTTCGTATTGCAGCATCTAAAGAATTCAATAAAATCAGTACCAGTTTCACTGCCA
>CALRUV010000231.1:0-5860 GCA_943371455.1 Chitinophaga pinensis
ACCATTACAATAGCAGGAATGGTTAAGAGGTTTAATAAGTGCACCCCAATAGACAATCCCATCAGAAAGAATATAAAAACGATCCAGCGATCAGCTCCGGGCTCATCGGCATGGTTTTCCCACTTCAATATGGCCCAGAATACAATAGCAGTAAAAAATGATGACATCGCATACACTTCACCCTCAACAGCGCTATACCAGAAAGTATCGCTGAAAGTATAGGCCAACGCACCAACGGCACCCGCTCCCATGATAGACCAGATCTGAGAAGTACTGATCAGATCGGTGGTTTTCACCTGCATTATTTTACGGGCAAAATGGGTGATGGTCCAGAAAAGGAAAAGTATGGTAAATCCACTAGCCAGCGCACTCATCACGTTAACTGCTTTGGCTGCGGTTAAGGGATTATCCCCAAACATGACGATGAATACCCTTCCCATCATCACAAAAAGCGGGGCCCCGGGTGGATGCGGAATCTGTAATTTAAAACAACTACTCACAAACTCACCGCAATCCCAGAAACTTCCCCCAGCCTCGGAGGTCATAATGTACACGGTGCAGGCAATCAGGCAAACTACCCATCCAATAAGGTTATTGATCTTCGTAAACTGCATTGGTTTTGGTTTTTTAAGACTGGCAAACATACCTTAATAATTGTAAAATGGAAAATGAGGATGTGGGATTTATAGAATTTAAGAAAACCTTATATCAGTTTGTGGTTTGCAGTCTGTGGTTTGTAGTTAAAAAAGGATGTAAAGTCTTGAAACCAATGACCACAAACCACAAACTACAAACCGAGTCCCTATCTTTGCCCCCCATGACCAATAAACGTTCTGTTGCCTTTCATACACTTGGTTGTAAACTGAATTTTTCAGAGACTTCTACTATTTCCAGGATGCTGGAATTGGAAGGGTTTGAAAAGAAGGATTTTGACGGGTTGGCAGATGTATATGTGATCAACACCTGCTCTGTTACGGATAATGCAGATAAGGAATGCAGGCAACTGGTTAGAAGGATTCAAAGAAAAGCACCGGATAGTTTTGTGGTGATTACAGGTTGTTATGCCCAGTTAAAACCTAAAGAAATTTCCGAAATACCCGGAGTTGACCTTGTTTTAGGTGCTTCAGAAAAATTCAATATCGCCCAACACCTCAGCGATTTAACCAAGGGGGAAACGGCAAAGATTTGCAGTTGTGATATTGAACAATTAAGTGGCTTTAATGCCTCCTTTTCACAAAATGACCGCACACGTACTTTTTTAAAAGTGCAGGATGGATGTGATTATAATTGTTCTTTCTGCACCATACCGATGGCCAGGGGTAAAAGCAGGAGTGATAGTATTGAGAATGTTCTATCGCATGCCCATAAACTGGCAGCTGATGGCGTAAAAGAAATCGTGCTCACGGGTGTTAATTTAGGTGATTTTGGAAAGGGCGCAGATGGCAATTCAAAAGAAGGAGAAGATTTTTTTGGTCTGGTAAAAGCACTGGATAAAGTGGCAGGTATTGAGCGCTACCGCATTTCTTCCATTGAGCCCAACCTTCTTACCAATGAGATCATTGAATTTGTGGCCAATAGCGATAAATTTATGCCGCATTTTCATATCCCCCTCCAAAGTGGTAGTAATGAGATTCTGGCTTTGATGAGAAGACGCTACAAAAAAGAATTGTATACAGAAAGAATTGCACTCATAAAAAAATTGATGCCCCATTGTGCTATAGGCGTAGATGTTATTGTAGGTTTTCCTGGAGAGACCGCAACCCATTTTACTGAAACCCATGATTTTCTTCATTCGCTGGACGTATCCTATCTCCATGTATTTACGTATTCTGAAAGGGATGCTACCAAAGCTTTGGAGATCAAACCAATAATTCCGATAGCTATTCGGAATGAAAGAAATAAAATTCTCCGAAACCTTTCTTACAAGAAGCTCCAATATTTTACAGCAGCGTATAGCGGACAAAAAAGAAAGGTATTATTTGAAGGATTTGAAAAGAATGGAATGATGGAAGGCTATACAGATAACTATATCAGAGTTGCTACGCCGTTTAGAAAGGAGTGGGCGAATGTGGTAGTGGATTGGGAATTGTAATAAGTTGCAAATGTGTAAATGTGCAAATGTGTAAATGTGTGAGGGTGTTTAGATGGGGGATAGATATTCGGCGGGAAATTCTACCACCATGATTTGACCGAGGCTTTCCAGTTTTACGTAAACCTTCTTTTTACCGCCACGCAGAACAGTGCCTTCGTTACCCATAAATACACCGTGGTTTACCAGTATCCTGGTTTCTTCTTTAAAGCCTTCCTGGGATAATATGTAAATACTGGCATCTTTTTCGGCCAGGTAACTTTTGATGGCACCTACTTCTGCATCTTTAATAACGGCAGGTTTGCCGAGGTAGTAAACAAAATTCAAAACGCCATCCGTCATCAATACCTTCGACTTTTCCGTATCTTCTATATTTACAAAAACATAGGATTTAAAAAGAGGATCGTCGATTATTTTCTTTCGGTCGCTCCACTGCCTTTCTACCTTTTGCAAAGGACACCAGCTATCAACGCCTTTTTTCTTTAATGAAGCATCAATCTTTTTTTCCCAACGCGGTTTTGTATATACCGCATACCATTTTTTCTTAACTGGCTGCATCCACTACCTTATTTAAAACAAGAAAATAATAACAAAGATACCGCTACTTCAACACTGTTTGCACTTGAATATGCACCAATTCACTTACCAGGTTAACAGATTCATTGATATGCATGTCTGATTTCAATGACTTTAACCAGGCCTGGTAACGCTCTCCTTTTTGCACATCAGGATTATTGTAAAACTTATCCTTGTCAGCTTCTAATGCTTTTACGTCCATTTCTGCTTTACTCTTCAGCAAGGTATTGTTTTGGTTAACGGTAGAAATGATCTGTTTTTGTCTTGCACGAAACTTATCGATATGCAAACTAACCGGCATTTCTGCATTTTTTGCCAGCCACTGCAGGTTACTGTTCAATAAGTTGAGGGAAGGATTGCCTTTTATTTTTGCATTTTCTTTACTTATTACCTGATCAAATGGTGCACTTCCCTCCCATTGTTTAATGACAATTTTTGGAATTTCATCATAAGGCAAAGAACCAGGGTTATCTTTTTCCCTGCCCTTATAGTATTCCAATGCATCCGGTAAAATAATATCCGGCACAATACCTTTCAATTGTGTTGAACCACCGTTTACACGGTAAAATTTCTGAAAGGTTAAGGTCATGGCACCTAGATCAGTTCTGCCACTGTATAGGTCATTGCGGTTACCAAATGGTATGGTTCTTTGCACAGTTCCTTTACCATAAGTAGAGGTACTTCCGATGATCACGCCTCTTTTATAATCCTGAATAGCACCGGCAAATATTTCGCTGGCAGAAGCACTGAATTCGTTCACCATTACTGCCAGAGGACCATCATATAAAACAGATTCATCATTATCGCGCCAGGTATCTTTATCAACCTTACCACTTCTTTCTTTTACCTGAACCACGGGACCACTTTTGATAAAGAGACCCACCATTTTAACTACTTCATAAAGAGAGCCACCACCATTATTTCTCAGATCAATAACAATTCCTTTCACATTTTCGGCTTTCAGTTTTTCCACTTCTTTGGCTACATCATCCGAACAATGGTGCCCATTGATATCTTCAAAATTGGCATAGAAATCTGGTAAAGAAATATAACCAATTTTGTCATTACCGTTTTGTACAACCACACTTTTAGCATAGCCTTCATCCTGCACTACTTTTTCCCTTACCATGGCCACTACTTTGATAGACCCATCTTGTTTTTTTATGGTAAGCCTTACTTCAGTTCCCTTATTACCGCGTATTAATTTAACAGCATCCTGGGTATCAAAACCCGCAACATCAACCGGTTCTTCTTTACCCTGGGCTACTTTAATGATCACATCGTTCACAACAATATCACCCGATTTCCAGGCAGCACCTCCTGTAACTACGCTGGCAATCTTAATACCATAATCATCTTTGGTTAATTGTGCTCCAATACCATAAAATTCGCCACTCATTCTTTCATCAAAAGCTCTTTTTTCCTGCGGCGGAAAATAATCACTGTGCGGATCCATCAAATTGGTGATCACATTAACAAATGAATTGAAACGCTCATCATCTTTATAAGTACTCCTGATCCTATCGTAATTATCATTCATGATCTTTAAAACCCTTCCCCTTGCTTCTCTTTCTAAGGTAGAATCTGCTTTAACCACAAAGTCTTTCTGACCCTTGTTCTTTTCACGGGTATCCTGCAAGTCAACATATCTTTCCAGACTATAAAATTTAAGTTTTTTTCTCCAGCGGTCTTTTCTTTCTTCTATATCAGTTGGGTAAGGCAATTTTTCACCATCCAGTTCTGCAGACTCTTCTTTGGTAAACTCAAATGGTTTAGAAAGGATCTCTTTGTACAAGGCAGTAACTTCAGCAATACGTCTATCATATAAAGTATTGATGGCAGGTACAAATTCAATAGGTCCGCCATGGATCTCGTCATCAATAGTGTTTTCATATTTTTTAAGAGAAGCAATATCGGCTTGTGTAAATAATGATTTATCCCCATCCAGTTCTTCCAGAAACTTTTTGAAAACCTGCTTGGAAAAATCATCATTGATCATTTTAGGACTATAATGCAACTCTTCTAAAATGGATCCTACGCTGGCAAGTAATCGCTGTTTTTGCGTTACAACAATATCAGAACCACCCAGCCCTGAATTTTTGAAAGCGAAGAACAATCCACCAAATAAAACGATAGCCAGCAACAATAATCCTTTTCTACTCTTCATAAATTGCTTGAATTTTTGCATGATAAGTTCCAAAAATAACTTAAAAACAGGTTTTACCCATCATCCGTTTATCCCAATTAACAAAGGTTTTCTTATAACTTTTACAAAAAGGCATAAAATGAGTACTCCATGAAGTTGTTTTGCCTTATTTTTGCCCTCCATCAAAATGGAGGGCGTAGCTCAGTTGGTTAGAGCGTCAGTTTGTGGCACTGAAGGCCGGGGGTTCGAGACCCCTCGTTCTCCCTTGTTTAAAACCTATAAGCATTCCTTATAGGTTTTTAAATGTTTAGTATGACTTACGGATTGTTATTAATACCTATCATTTCTGCTTTTATTGGGTGGTTTACCAACTGGATTGCCATTAAAATGCTTTTCCATCCCCGTGAACCAAAGAAAATTCTCTGGTTCACCTACCAAGGTATTTTTCCAAAAAGACAAAGACAGTTTGCAGAAAAATTGGGCAAATTGGTTAGTGAAGAACTTCTTTCTTTCAAGGATATTGAAGAAAAATTAACCCATCCAGACAATATTGGTAAAGTTATGCCCTTAATAGAAACTCATATTGAGGAATTTTTGAGGGTTAAACTACCACAACAAATGCCAGTTATCAGTATGTTTATCGGTGATAAGACGATTAATGAGTTGAAATCTGTTTTTTTAACTGAACTGGAAACCCTTTTTCCTGTAATATTAAAAAATTATATGTACAATATTGAAAATCAATTAGATTTAGAAAAAATAGTGATCGAAAAAGTCTCCGGATTTTCCTCAGATAAACTGGAGTCGATATTACAATCTATCATGTCGAAAGAATTCCGTTTTGTAGAAATAATTGGTGGAGTTTTAGGATTACTCATAGGATTATTACAAATTTTTCTCACACAAATCCTCTAACACCCGATTTAAATCCAATATCACCGATTAGTCGGTTGATTTTACCCCCTACGCCCAACCTTTATCCATTCAAATTGTCATAATTGCCGCTGGTCTATTGAAAACCACCATTTTAATGGTTTTTGGCGGACCTT
>CALRUV010000232.1:0-5825 GCA_943371455.1 Chitinophaga pinensis
TGCTTAATTTCCAACTTCCTTTTGAGTCTGCTACTGAAACATTTGCCACAATTGGTCCATCGGGTTTGTCGAGATGGATCATCCATTTACCCCCGGGCTTCCAAGTTTTGTATTTATAAAGAAGCTGCGAATGACCTTCAAAATCAATATGCGGAATTCTTGCTTCAGATTTGTTTCTCAATACCAGCCATTTGGTATCGGTTAAAGCACTGTTTACTAATTTGTCTGCAACAAGCGAATTAATTGCCGGTTGTCCGGTTTTTACAAATTTGATCAATTCATTTTCTCTGGTAGGTGCTGTTGTATGTAACCAATTCTTTAATTGTAAAAACTTAACACTGTCTTCCTTGTGGTACTCTTTTAAAAGTGGGTAATCATCATAAGTGTCTTCATCTCTGGTATTATTAAAGAAAGCCATGAACTGATAATATTCTTCATGGCGAAATGGATCATAAGGATGGCTATGGCATTGTACACAGGAGAAAGTGGTACCCATTAAAGTTTCCCATGTTGTATTTACCCGATCAATAACTGCGGCAGTTCTGAACTCTTCATTATCAGTGCCCCCTTCATCATTGGTCATAGTATTGCGATGAAATGCAGTTGCAATATACTGTGCATCGGATGGATTAGGAAGCAGGTCGCCGGCCAATTGCTCTTGTAAGAATTCATTGTATGGTTTATTCTCATTAAAGGCTTTTATCAACCAATCACGGTAACGCCAGATTGAGCGCCAGTCATCTCTTTCATAACCTTTGGTATCAGCATAACGGGCCAGATCCATCCACATACTTGCCCATTTTTCACCATAATGGGGTGATGACAATAATGTATCGATCAATTTTTCGTAAGCATTATTTCTAGCATCTGCTAAAAAGAAAGAAGCAAGTTTTGTACTTGCAGGCAAGCCTGTAATATCCAGACTTAGTCTTCTTAGCAATGTTGCATTATCAGCCTTTGCAGAAGGTTTCAGGTCATTTTGCTGCATTGTTTGATAAATGAAATGATCGATATCATTTTTCACCCAACTTCCACCACCTGTTGTACCAAAGAACCAATTATCCACTTTGGGAACAGGTGTTTCTTTAACGGGAACGTATGCCCAATGATCGCCCCATGTGGCACCTTGTTTGATCCATTTTGTTAGTGTATTGATTTCATCATCTGATAAAGGGGGATGTTTATACGGCATCCTTTCTTCGGGGTCTTTTAAAGTAAGTCTTCTTATTAATTCACTGTTAGATGGGTCTCCGGGTATGATTGCCGCCTTACCAGATTTATTAATGGCCAGTGCTTCACTGCGAAAGAGTAAACTAAAGCCACTCTGCCTTTTTACACCACCATGGCAGGTGATACAGTTTTTATTAAGGATGGGTTTTACTTCTGTGTTATAATCTATGTTGTTGCTGGAAATAACAAATGAAAAGCCCGTGGCTACTATTACTAAAAAAAGTACGATCCAGGTTAAGGTATTTAATCGGGGCAACCGCATGCAATAGATTTATCGTTTTAAAGATAAAGCTTTTCAGGATTGAACAGTGTTAGTTTGCGTTCGTTAATTTTTAGAGCGTTGCCACAGATTACACAGATTGCACTGATTAATGTACTTTCTTGCCTCCTACATAAGTAGCACTAACTTTTATTTTTAGAATATCAGTTTCGGCTACTTTCATCAAGTCGTTATCCAGAATAATAAAATCTGCTTTTTTACCTGCTTCCAAACTACCCACTTCCTTTTCCAGAAAACTTGCTTTTGCAGCCCAGATGGTCATTCCGCGGATAGTCTCTTCTCTGGTTAAAGCATTCTCAGTTTGAAAACCATTATCCGGAAATCCTTTGGCATCCTTTCTTGCAACGGCTGCGAGAAAGGTTTTGAAAGGAGAAATATCTTCTACCGGAAAATCAGTACCCAATGGCATCCATCCATTTTGTAGCAGTAATTGTTTAAAGGCATATCCACCTTTTAATCTATCCTTACCCAATCTTTCTTCTGCCCAATACATATCACTGGTAGCATGTGTAGGCTGAACCGATGGGATCACACTTGCTGTTCCAAAGAGATCAAAATCATTTTGGTTGATGATCTGTGCATGTTCAATTCTCCAGCGCTTATCATTCTTTCCTTTCAGGTATTTATGATAAACGTTGAGTATTTCTCTGTTAGCACTATCGCCTATCGCATGGGTACACATTTGAAAATCCGTTTCCGCCAGTACTTTCGCTAAAGAATCATAATGCGATTTGTTCCTTAATAAAAAACCCTGCCAGCCAGCTTTATCACTATAAGCATCTAATAAACAAGCACCCCTGCTACCCAAAGCGCCATCAGCATAAACTTTAAATCCTTTTACAAAAAGTTTGTCTGTTTTATAAGGTCCTTTCTTTAAATAATAATTCAGGTTATTGTCATTATCACTAAGCATTACAAAAAGACGCATATCCAGCTTACCAGATTTTTGTAATTGGTCAATGGCTTCCACATCCTGGTAACTCAAGCCACAATCGGTAATGGTTGTAAGACCTTGCTGAAAACAATTTTTCTGTGCAGCCTGCAACCATTGCTGGTAGGTTTCTGTAGTGGTTTCGGGTATTTTGGCATGCACTGCATTATCAGCATTATCAATCAATACACCTGTTGGTTTTCCGTTTTTTACTTCTATGGATCCACCAACGATTGTTTGTCCGGCTTTGATACCTGCCAGTTCCAAGGCTTTATCATTGGCGATGGATGCGTGACCATCTACCCTTGTAATTACAACAGGTTTATCCGGAAATAAATTATTCAGTAATTCATTGGTTGGGTATGCTTTGCCAGGCCATTTGTTCTGATCCCAACCCCTGCCCTGGATCCAGGTTAATTCAGGATGTTGGCTGGCAAAGGCTTTGATCCTGTCAACCGTTTCTTCCCAGGTTTTGGTGCCAAACAGATCTGCCATAAAAAGTGAACGGCCGTAACCAACAAAATGGGCGTGTGCATCAATTAAACCGGGGTATACAGCTGCTCCTTTAGCATCAATTTTTTCGGTAGCAGCATATTTTTTCTGGATCTCTTTACTGGATCCGGTGGCAATGATTTTTCCATCTTTTATTGCTATGGCTTCCACTACACTAAAAGCAGAATCAACAGTATAAATTTGACCGTTATGAATAATCAAATCAGCCTTTTCATTAGAACAGGAAATCAAAAAACTCGAAAGGACTAAAAAAAACAGGGTTCTTTTCATAGCTATGTTTATATGCAATAAAGATAGGGAGGAAATGAATTTCGAATTTCGAATTTCGAATTTCGAAAAGCGGGGATTATTTAAGCAATTCACAAGGCTTCAGCCCGGTATGCTTTTTAAAAGCCGCAGAAAAATGCGAAATCGAGGAATAGCCCAGCATGGCAGAAACATCGGTTACACTGAGGCTCTTTTCGTATAAAAGGTATTTGGCATGTTCCATTCTTTGCTGCTGGTAGAAATCGAAAATAGTAGTGCCAAAAACTTCTTTGAAACCTTTCTTGAGGTAACATTCATTCATGGCCACTTTTCTACTCAATTCCTTGATGGTAATGGGATCGCCAATATGTTGTAAGAGGATATCTCTTGATTGATAAATTCTTTCCCTCCCGCTTTCATCAGCTAAAAATTTACAGCTAAACCCGCCTTCTTTTTCTTCAATCAGGCATTCTAAACTGTATAACAACAATTCATGGATCTTGGCATTAACAAAAATGTTTTCCAGCGCACCGGAATAAGCATGGTTGAGAAGACCATCTAACACATTTCTCTTGCGAATACTAACGGGAAATATTTTAGTAAAAGCATTGGGATGCTTGAAAGCCAGCACTTCGTCTTTCTGGTTATTCAGTTTTACGTTGAGTACAAACTGGTTGAGAAATGTGGCTGTGAAATGAAAAGTAAATACATCCACCGTTTTTTGTTTGCCTCCACAATCCTGGGTGGGTAATTGTAAGCAATTGGCACAGCTTTTTTCTTCGCAATAACGGTTTCCGGCGATACAATACCGTATTTCCAAGTAATTCTCTCTTGGCTTTTGGGCATTGTAATGATACACCAGCATACCGGTATCTTCTGCTACCCAGGGATGATGGGCATAATAACGCCTGATATTGTATTGAATGGAACCTGGAATATCCTGTCCTTTTTCAAACAATAATGCCATGCTGGGTTCAATTCCACCACGGTGCGCAACTTTCAATATGTCCATTACCTGCATCATCAAGAAGCAAATTTAATGTATAAACATCTAATTTACAAGATTAGGCAGCTATGGCATGTCATGAGGGGGTCATTTTAACCTTTCCTAAGGAGTGTGGAAATGGGGAAAAATAGCCCTTTTTCTCTCACCAAAAACCCTTTATTTTCATTAGATTTGCCCACTTCTGAAAATTACTTAAAACACAGGACTGACAAGCATTTATGAGCCCAGAACAACAGAACAGTAACGACGCCCAGAATAAGAATTATGGGGCAGACAGCATACAGGTATTAGAAGGTTTGGAAGCGGTGCGAAAAAGACCCGCCATGTATATTGGTGATATTGGTGTAAAAGGTCTGCATCACCTGGTTTACGAGGTAGTAGATAACTCCATCGATGAAGCCCTTGCCGGCTATTGTAAAAATATCACTGTTTCTATCCATACAGATAATTCCATCAGTGTGCAAGACGACGGAAGGGGTATCCCTACTGCCATGCATACCAAGGAAAAACGCAGTGCCCTGGAAGTAGTGATGACGGTATTACATGCTGGAGGTAAATTTGATAAAAATACTTACAAGGTATCAGGTGGTTTGCATGGCGTTGGTGTGAGTTGTGTGAATGCGCTATCCACCAAACTGATCGTAAATGTACACCGTGAAGGAAAAATATTTGAACAGGAATACCGTATTGGCGTTCCGCAATATGCCGTAAGAGAAGCTGGCAACAGCGATAAAACCGGTACCTATGTTCACTTCTGGCCCGATCTGACCATTTTTCAGGAATCGGTTTACAAGCGCGATATCCTGGAAGGTCGCTTAAGAGAATTATCTTACCTGAACAGAAGAATCAATATCATATTAACTGATCTGCGTGAAACAGACGAAGCAGGGGTGGCTTATACCAAAAATTTTTACAGCGAAGGCGGCATCGTTGAGTTTGTTGAAATGTTAGATAGAAATGGCAACAGAACCCCATTAATCCCCAATCCGCTTTATGTAGATGGACATGATGAAGCTTCCAATATTGCTGTTGAAGTAGCTTTAACATATAATGATGATTTTAAGGAACATATTTTCTCTTACGTTAATAATATCAACACCATTGAGGGAGGTACCCATGTAACAGGGTTCAGGCAGGCATTAACCAGGGTATTTAAAACCTATGGCGACAAACAGGGCCTTTTTGAAAAAGCCAAAGTACTTATTGAAGGTGATGATTTCAGGGAAGGATTGAGTGCCATCATTTCAGTAAAAGTTCCAGAGCCTCAATTTGAGGGACAAACAAAAACCAAACTGGGTAATAGCGAAGTAAGTGGTATCGTTCAAACCACTGTTGCCCGTGCATTAGAAGCTTTTCTGGAAGAGAACCCCAGGGAAGCAAAGAATGTTATCTCTAAAATTATTCTGGCAGCGCAAGCCAGGGTTGCGGCTAAGAAAGCCAGGGATATGGTGCAACGTAAAACCGTATTAAGTGGCGGTGGCTTACCCGGTAAACTTGCCGATTGCAGTGAAAGAGACCCTGAAAAATGTGAATTGTACCTTGTAGAAGGAGATTCGGCAGGCGGCACGGCAAAACAAGGACGTGATAGAAGTTACCAGGCCATTCTGCCATTAAGGGGT
>CALRUV010000233.1:0-5777 GCA_943371455.1 Chitinophaga pinensis
TGTCATGATGCGGATTGTTTAAAAAGCAAAGATAGAATTACGTAAGCAATAAATGTAACCGGTACAGCCAACCATCCAAAACTTAAAGCTGCTGCCAGTGCAATAAATGCCATAATAAGAAAAGGGAGTAATTTTTTTACCGAAAAGCCGCTGAATTTCAATGCCAGCATAGGTAAATGCGAAACCATGAGGTAACTAACCAATAATACGGCGGCATACCAAAACCATTTGTTCAAAAGGATACTGATAATGGTTGCATTATCTGCATACCAGTATACCAATGGTAAGGAAGCAAATAATAAGCCTGCTGCAGGGATAGGTACTCCTTTAAAACCATGTGATTGGGTGATATCGATATTAAATCTCGCCAATCGATAAGCACCTGCACAGGGTAATATAAAAGCAGGTAATAGCCAGATACTGTTGATATCAAGTCCATCTGTTTGTTGCGCAAAACTTAATCGTAAAAACTGATAAACGATCAAACCTGGGGCAACACCAAAACTAACTACATCAGCCAATGAATCCAGTTGTTTACCTAATTCTGATGGCACTTTTAATAATCTAGCTACAAATCCATCAAAAAAATCAACTACGGCTGCTAGTGTTATGAATAAGCTTGCCATATAAATTCTTTCAGGAATTTCTACCAGGTTCTCGCCATTTGTATCAGCAGAAATGGTGAGTCCGGTTTGCATGATGGCAACAATTGCCATACATCCGAAAAAAAGATTAAGCAATGTAAATATGTTCGGGATATGCTTCATGTACTTATGAATGATCAATGAATAACTGCTAATTTATTTTCGCTTCATGAGGGCTTCTATCTCCTCTGCAGTAATGGGAATATTCTTCATCAAATCAATACTACCCGATTTAGTGATCCAGAAATTATTCTCTATCCGAACGCCCATTTGCTCTTCTTCTATATAAATACCTGGTTCAATGGTAAAGAGCATCCCTGCTTTGATGGGCTCTGTTCTTGTGCCTAGATCGTGTACATCAATTCCCAGGTGGTGAGAAATACCATGGTATAGGTATTTTCTATAAGCACGGTTTTCTTTATCCTCATTCTTTAAATCTGATTTTTTCAGCAAACCTATTTTTAGAAATTGCTGGGTAGCTTCCTCTCCTACTTTATCGGTATAATTAAGAATTGAAATGCCGGGTTTTAAAATGCTTTTCGCATAATTGTGTAAATGCAAACAGGCATTGTACACTGTTTTTTGTCTTTTACTGAATTTGCCATTTACCGGAACAGTTCTAGTAAGATCCGCACAATAGCTGCCATATTCTGCGCCAAAATCCATCAGAATCAAATCACCATCCTTGCAGGTGGCGTTATTAGATACATAATGAAGCGTGCGCGCATTATCGCCACTGGCAATGATACTGCCATAGGCCGGACCAGTAGCGCGCTGACTTAAAAAACTATGCCATATCTCTGCTTCAATTTCGTATTCGGTTACACCGGGTTTGATGAAATTCAATAAGCGCCTGAATGTGCTTTCAGTAATATCTATGGCTTTTTGCACTACTCCTATTTCTTCTTTTGATTTAATGCTGCGTAATTCTTTCATAATGCTGGCAGCTCTTTTAAAAGAATGCAAAGGATAAGCTGCTTTCATTTCTTCTATAAAACGGTATTCCCTTGTGCGAACATGCGAAGCTTTGCGATCGTTCTCATTTGAGTCGAGATAAATATGGTGAGACAGATGAATCCAGCTTTGCAGGGTAGCTTCCAGGGTATCTAACCAAATAATGGTAGAAATGCCGGATATCTCCACGGCTTCGGAAGCCCTTAGTCTTTTACCATCCCATTTTTCTTTTAAAGCATTGGGGCGAACCAATACCAATACTTCCCGGAACTTAGGATCTGGGTTATCTGGAAAAAGGATCACCATCGAATCTTCCTGGGTAATACCACTAAGCCAAACCAGATCTGTATTTTGTTTAAAAACATGTAAGGCATCACCGTTGGCAGGCCATTCATCATTGCTCACAAAAATGGCTATACTGTTGGGCAACATTTCCTTGGCAAAACGTTTTCTATTCTGGATAAAAATTTTGGGGTTTAAGGGCAAATATTTCATAACCAAGGTTTGATGGCTTGCAAGATAAAAATTAAGCAGCAGGAAATCCTGATTAAATCTATAAGTGTAGAAGCCTGTGTATAAAATCCTGCATTTGTTAAATTTTATAAAAAGAAACGCTTTGCGTAACTATATACGAACTCAATCGTATATTTACTACGAAATTATTCGTTTATAACCAATTAATCAAAACTTATGAATCTACAATCATCTAAATGGATGGCATTTTCTGCCTTTTTGCTGGTTTCAGCCGCTTTTATTTCCTGGAAAAATAAGGACTCAGGATTACCGGTTAAACCCTACAAAATTTTCCAGAACAAAGACACTTCTGCTCCTGCTAAAAAAAGTAAGAAAGAATACCGTGTGGGTGATTTGGATAATGCTATAAAAGACCTCGACAAAGCCATGGCAGACATGAACAAAAACATGAACATTGATTTTGCTAAAATGGACAAGGAAATTAAAGCTGCCATGGAAGAAGTAAAAAAGATTGACTATGAAAAAATTTCACACGAAATAAAAGAAGAACTCAGCAAAGTTGACTGGAACAAAACAAAAATGGAAGTAGAGAAAGCTTTGAAAGAAGCTGCAATAGAAATGAAGAAGGTTGATATGAAAGAAATTGAAAAAACCATAGAAAATGTTCGCAAAGAAGTGAGTGCAGAAAAACTCAGGGCCCATATTGATATGGAAAAAATTAAAAAAGAAGTAGAAGCCGGATTGTCAGGTGCAAAGCTTGGATTAGAGAAGGCAAAAAAAGAACTGGGCATGCTGAAAGAATTTACAGAGACACTTGAAAAAGATGGTTTGATAGATCTTAAAAAAGGCTATAAAATTGAAGTGAAAGCTGGTGAGCTATACATCAATGGTAATAAGCAATCCAAAGAAGTGAATGACCAATACAAGAAGTATTTTAAGGACGAAGATTATTCTATTACTAGTGATGGGAAGGAGAATATTCGGCTTTAATAGAATGCATAGTACAAAGGATATTTTTTCAACACAGAGAAACAGAGGAACTGAGTTACACAGAGCTAGCCAAAAATTATCTCTGTGTTGAAAAATACTTTTTAGAATCGAACAGTTGGGCAACTGATGGATTTACCTGCACTGGAAGGAAAGATGCCGCTTTTAACAATGGAAATTTCATAGGCGCCGCGGGTTGCATTGAGGCTGCCCAAGGCAGAAATGGTGGCATCATAATTAACGGTGATCTTCAGATCATTTACCTCATACCCTACCATCGGGATCAAAGCATCCATATTGCGGTAATACAATCCAAGAATTAACTGACTTTGGCCACCACCCGTAAGATCGCGGTGGGCATTGAATCCCAGCACAGATTCCCAGGCATTGCCCATTTTACTTACATATACATTTGGATTTACGATCCAGAAATCCTGCATCTTGAAACTGCCATTCATAAATGCTGTATAACGTTTTTGCAAGCGATTATTGGAAACCGTAGGATCATAAAAACTTTCTCGCGGATTATTTATGTGCATCACACTTAAGCCTGCATTAAAGTATGCATTCTCTGAAGCAAAATAAGCAAAGTTCATTCCCATCTGCAGATCAAGGTATGATGACTGGCTATTCGAAAATGGCTCATTTGTGGGTATGGTTACATCAAAAAACCGACCATTCCATTGGTTATCAAAACTCAGTTTAGAAATGTCAATACGTTTGGTGGTAAAGCCCAGTCCAAAACCGCCACTCAAAAGACTATTGTACCCGATCATCTGGTGGTAGGCCACTGTAGCAAAACCACTTGTTGCACTTAAACTACCACTACCTGCAACATCCTTCATTAAAGAACCACCAATACCCATCCATCCGTTTTCAAATCGATCCGTAAATAATTTGGTATCACCCCAAACCCCCATTGTTTTATAGGGATTCCCCACATTGGCCCATTGGTTTCTGTAATTTCCACCCACACGAAAATCGAAATCAGGATTAAAGCCAGTATTGGCTGGGTTTACCAATAAGGGCGTATTGAAATATTGTGAAAAATGCAGGTCCTGTGCCCCAAGAAAATGTTGGGACAGCAGGAAAAGAAATACCAATATGATGTTTTGCTTTTGTTTCATTTCAACACTATCGTAATAAAGTGATATCCCCTTTTTTTGTTGCTTTCTCTTTACTGCTGAATTGTATGAGCAATGTGTAGTGATAAACATCCTGTGGTTGCCCTCTACCTTTAAAACTGCCATCCCAACCTTCATTGGGATCTGTTCCCTCATACACCAAAGTACCCCATCTGTTATAAATGCGCCAGGTCATTTTTTCAATTCCAAAACCCTTCACAAATATTTTATCATTCCTTCCATCTCCATTGGGAGAAAAAGCACTGGGTACATCCGTTAAACTATTGATGGTTACAGCAATTGTTTGACAAGTGGTATCACTGCAACCCGCATTGTTAAAGGTTATCAGACAGGTATTAAAGGTACCAGAGCCTCTATACAAATGATTCACCACCGAATCAACACGCGTAGTTATTAGAGAATCGCCATCGCCAAAATTCCATTTGTACAAACTGCCACCAATGGATGCGTTTAAAAAACTAACCGGCGTATTGGGTTGAGTAGGTTGCGGCGTGTAACTGAAATCTGCTATGGGTAAAGGACTCACATTAATGGTAAAAAAGGCTGATGTATCCACTTTATTACATGTGGATGTATCAGTAGCAATTAATCTTACCTGGTAGCTACCTACTGACCCATAAACATGTGTTGGATCATCCAGTGTAGATGTAGTGCCATCTCCAAATTCCCAAAGAAACTGCGCACCACCTAATGAGGTATTGATAAACTGTGCGTTATAGGGCGCACAGCCAACTGCCGATGTAGTAAACTGTGCTTTTACATTGGGCGATAATCGAATGGTCCTTACCAGACTATCTGGTTCATTACAATAATTGGTATCAATCAAAGTTAGTTTTACATTATAGGTGCCCGGTGTAGCATAAGTATGATTTACAGAACCCAATCCTGCTAATTGGGTAGTGCCATCCCCGAAATCCCAGCGGAAACTGTTAGCCACAAAAGGTTTGATGGAAACAGAAGTATTGGTGAACTGATAAGCCAGAGAAAGACAAGGAGGTAATTTAGCAGCTGTAAATGCCAACCCTGCTTTGTCGTCCCTTACGCGCATGGTTACAAATGAAGTGTCAGAAATATTACAGGAAGTAGAATCTACTGCAATCAGTTTTACACGATACAAACCCACACTATTAAACGTATGCGATACTCTAGGAACTAAAGTGGTTTCTAAAGCAGAGCCATCATTAAAATCCCAGATATATTTTTTCCCCATGGCCATGGTATCGGCAAAATCAACCACCATAGGAACACAACCAGTTGTATCGTTAGGCACCCCATTGATAGATGCCTGAACACCTGCACCTATTCCCGCTAAATTGAAAGCAATTTTTACAGCAGCTAAATTACAACCTTGCGAACCATTGAAGGGTGACCAAACACCTGGCGTAGTAGGAAAGGGTTGTTTATCGGTACTACAATTTGCACAAATGGATTGATAGATCACACCGTTTCTATCGAAGCGACTGGTACCACCATCCACATGTTCGCCAAAGCCGCCTGTTTGTCCAAAATAGCTGCCATATAATTGAGATTTTGCATTCTTCTCCAATACAAAGAAATACAAGTCGCTATTATC
>CALRUV010000234.1:0-5772 GCA_943371455.1 Chitinophaga pinensis
GAAGCTGGCAAGGGGCAGATGGAACAACAATTGATCAAATAAAAGATATTGTTGATCAGATTCGTTCAAATCCAGACAGCAGACGAATGATAGTGAGTGCCTGGAATGTTGCTGAACTTCCTAAAATGGCCCTGATGCCCTGCCACACAATGTTTCAGTTCTATGTAGCCGATGGCAAATTAAGCTGTCAGTTATACCAGCGCAGTGCAGATGTGTTTTTAGGGGTACCTTTTAATATTGCTTCCTATGCATTGTTAACCATGATGATAGCACAGGTTTGTGATTTGCAATACGGCGATTTTGTACATAGTTTTGGAGATGTGCATCTCTATAATAATCATATGGAGCAGGCAGAATTGCAATTAAGTCGCAACCCCTATCCTTTACCAATCATGAAGATAAATCCGGCTGTCAAAGACATTTTTGGATTCAGTTTTGAAGATTTTTCTTTGGAAAACTACCAGCATCACCCGCCTATCAAAGCGCCGGTAGCGGTTTAATTTCGATGGGAATCTCTAATAGTGGTAATTTTGCAGTGATTTATCTTTTCTTCACGCTGAAATTTTTATAGTAAATGATTTCACTGATAGTGGCAGTTTCCACAAATAATTTCATTGGTAAAGACAACCAGTTACTTTGGACCCTTCCCAATGATATGAAGCATTTCAAAAACAAAACCTGGGCATTACCTGTTTTGATGGGAAGAAAAACTTACGAATCCTTGGGTAAACCGCTAAATGGTAGAATAAATATCATTATTACACGCCAAAAGGATTGGCATCCGGAAGGAGCATTGGTGGTGCATTCTTTGGGTGATGCTGTTAAAGCGGCCTATGCTTCAGATTATAAAGAAATTATGGTTATAGGGGGTGGCCAAATATATAAGGAAGCTATTGAGGTAGCCGATAGAATTTACCTTACCCGAATAGATGCTGTTTTATATGGCGACACCAGTTTTCCGGAAATTAATAACCAAGAATGGAAGATGGTTTCCGAAGAGTCATTTCCGCAGGATGCCAAACATGCTTATCCTTACCATTTCCAGGTATGGGAAAGACGAAAATGATTAAATATGGTAGCATTTATTCTTTCGGTCTATTGTGTAAGCATACCAGTTTTACTCCTATTTTACCAATATAGCAAAACACAGTTGCAGTATATTAGTTTGAATATAATTGCTGTGTATAATTGTATTCAAATAGCTTTTTCTGTGCACCTGGCCATGCAATTATATTCTCTCTATCAAATATCCCGGGCTTTTGCAGTAAATGACAATTCTGTACCTTTTTCCGTGAAAATTAATATAGCAGGCTTAGCACTTATTATGATTTTGCCCTTGTTTTCTTTGTTTGCAGGTATTAGAAAAAACAGGGTTTTTACTGCTTGTTTTTGTGGACTTTGCTTTTATTTCTTTCCGCCAAAAACATGGAACCTATACGATTGGGGTTTTAAGATTTTAGGTTTTGGATGTATGATCTGTATTACCTATTCATTACTATGGCTGATGAAAAAATTACCATCTCAATTAAATTAACAAAATGTATTCTCCTTTTCAATTAGGCATCAGATACCTGAAGTATTTATTGGGTGCGTCCAATGGAAAGGGCCATGGTGTTCATTCTCCTTTTGTTTTTGATTTTATCACAAAGGTCTTAAACGATAAAAGGCAATTCTATGCATATGAAACCATCGAAAATCTGCGGCAATCCCTGTTAATAGACAGAACAACAGTAAACATACAAGATTTTGGAGCCGTTTCATGTATTAGTAAAGAGTATACAAGACAGGTTTGTGCTATTGCGGGATCGTCCTTAAAACCTAAAAAATTCGGACAACTTTTGTTTCGTATGATTGACAGGTATGCTCCTGAACAAGTTCTTGAATTGGGCACTTCATTGGGAATTACTACTGCTTACCTGGCTACAGCAAATACTAAGGCAATAGTAACTACTATGGAAGGAGCGGATGCCGTAGCAGCTATAGCCCTGAATAATTTCAAAAAGTTGCACTTAGAAAACATAGTTCTGATCAACGGAAACTTCGACGATACGCTTTCAAAAGTTCTTGCAAAGCTTGAAAAAATAGATCTGGTATTTATTGGTGGGAATCATAGATCAGAGCCAACTGTCAGGTATTTTAAACAACTATTACCAATGAAACAGGAAGATTCTATTTTAATTTTTGAAGATATTCATTGTAGCAGCGAAATGGAAACCGCCTGGAAAACCATTCAAAATGACCCATCTGTTACGTTAACCATAGATCTTTTTTTTATCGGAATTGTGTTTTTCAGGAAGGAGCAAAAAGAAAAGCAACATTTCACCATAAGATTCTAGCGAAAACTCATTGCCAACCAAACTTTGCTTCCTTATTAGTGCTTTTATACATGTTCTTTCTATATTTGACCCATGTCGCTTCCTGCCAATTTATTACAATCACTTAGTAAACTCAAAGGCTTTGATAGGGAAGCTTTTGAAAAAGTGCATAGTTCAGGGGAGCAGGTAACATCTATCAGGCTGAACCCTGAAAAAAAAACAGCAACAAATTATACGGATTTTGAGCAGGTTCCCTGGTGCCCTGATGGCTTATACCTTAGGGCACGACCATCATTTACGCTGGACCCCCTTTTTCATGCAGGCGCTTATTATGTTCAGGAAGCAAGCAGTATGTTTCTATGGCATGCATTACAGGAAACTTTTGGAAACGACAGACATAAGAAAGTGCTGGATCTTTGTGCAGCTCCAGGTGGTAAATCTACTTTATTGGCTTCTTTTTTTACGGAAGGACTTGTGGTTGCTAATGAAGTTATTAAACAAAGAGCATCCGTGCTCGTAGAGAATGTAACCAAATGGGGATACGGGCATGTAGTTGTTACCAACAACGATCCCTCACATTTTAGATCATTGCCAGGCTATTTTGACCTGATCATGGTTGATGCACCTTGCAGTGGTAGTGGTATGTTTAGAAAAGACAAGGATGCCATTGCTGAATGGAGTTTAGAAAGTGTAGAACTTTGCAAACAGCGTCAGCAAAGAATCTTAGTTGATGTGCTGGATAGTTTGCAGGAAAATGGGATACTTATTTATTCTACCTGTTCCTATTCTAAAGACGAAAATGAACTGATAGCGGATTGGCTGGTAGAAGAAATGGAGATGGAATCAATCCAAATAAATATTCCTGCTATTTGGGGTATTGTAGAAACAAATTCCGATATACACAATGCATTTGGCTATCGGTTTTATCCCAATTTTATAAAAGGGGAGGGTCTTTATTTAGCTGCATTCAGAAAAAAGAGAGCAGTAACAGAAAAAGGAATAAAAGAATCAAAACTCAAATTGGCTTCACGCACTGAGATTCAGATATCACAGGAATTTATGCCGCTTCCGGATGTATGGCAATATTTTAAACAGTCAGACACAATAAGGGTAATAAGTAAAACCTATTTTTCTGATTTGGAAAAAATCGCTGCCAACCTCTATATCAAAAAGGCCGGAATAGCCATTGGTGCCATCAAAGGAAAAGATGTTATTCCGGATCATGAATTGGCTGTAAGTATCTTACCAAAAAACGCCTTTATCAATTTTGAACTAAGCCTTGATGAGGCACTTAATTACCTACGGCGAAAAGATTTACAATTAGCTCAGGCGGCCAAAGGCTGGAGTTTATTCAATTATAGTGGATTATCGCTGGGATGGGCAAAAGTTTTACCCAACCGCGTCAATAACTACTATCCTGCAGAATGGAGAATATTAAAAGAGTAAATTTGACAAAATGAAATGAATTGAATATGATGAGAATATTTTATATGCTAGCTTTCTTGGTTACATTTTCTGCATCAGGGCAGGAAAAATTGATTATTTCAGGTAAAGCACCGGATTGTTTTATTAGTCATACCGTTAAAGGAAGGGAAAACTTACAGTCTATCAGCAATGCGTTTGGCATGTCTATTGTTAAACTGGCTACCTACAATAAATTAAAAGCTGATGCAAAGATTAAAAATGACATCATCATAAAGATACCTGTTACAAAAGATCAGGTAATCCAAAAAAAATTAACTAGCAATGCTGCTTTATACCATAAAGTAAAAAAAGGAGAAAATTTATTCAGGGTAAGTCAATTATACTGGAAAGCTTCTGTTAGCAAAATGAAACAATGGAATTCTTTGCGCTCAGATGCACTCAAGGGTGGGGAATATGTGATCATTGGTTATTTAGTAAACGCTCCGGAAAATGGTATGGAACCTTTGGTAAATGAAAAGGAAGTGAAGCCTTTGTCAAATCCTGCAACATCGAATGAGATTAATGAACCAATTGGCACCAATATACCAGCCAATACCCAAAAAACGGAAACCAAAATAATAGTAAATACTCCTATAATATCAGTTTCTGAAAAAGCAGCAGATACCAAAAAGTATGACGAGGAAGTTTCTAAGAATCTGGAAAAAATGAAACAGGACTTTGAATTGGAAAAGAAGATGGATCAAAACAATACTGTTGCCAAATCGATCCTTGAAAAAGATTATACGCCCAAAGAGGGTGATGAAGGTTTTTTCAGGGCCTTTTACCAGTATCCATCAAACGACAATAACCAACAGTTTCGTTCGGGTGATGCTTCCATTTTTAAAACAATCAGTGGCTGGACAGACAGAAAATATTATGTTTTAATGAATGAGGTTGCACCTAAAACAATCGTTCGTATAACCGGAACCAATAAAAAATCAATTTGTGCCATGGTGCTTGGGCCTTTGCAGGAGATAAAAGGAGATAATGGGTTACTATTGCGTATAAGTAATTCAGCAGCTGCCGCATTGGGCGCTTCTGAAACAAAATTTACAGTAACAGTTACTTATTTGCAATAAAATGATAATTATGAAAAAATATTTTTCCTGTATTCTGTTATTTTCTATTCTCTGCATGGGCTGTTCAAATGCGCAGGATGGGCTTACTGTTGCTGCATTTGAAAAAAGAATGCTTACCGGAAACGCACAATTGCTGGATGTTAGAACTGCAGGTGAATTTCAGTCAGGACATTTAAAAAATGCTCTACAAGCTGATTGGTTGAATAAGGAACAATTTACAGATCGAATCAGCTACCTGGATAAAAATAAACCTATACTGGTGTATTGTGCTTCCGGTGTTCGCAGTGCTTCAGCGGCCAAATGGTTATTGGCTAAAGGTTTTACCGATGTGAAAAATTTGAATGGAGGGCTTACCTCCTGGAAACTTGACAATAAGCCAGTAGATGCAGAAGTTGAAGGGGCACAAATGACAGCCGAAACCTATTCCTCGCTCATTCTTTCCGGTGATGTTGTTTTAGTTGATTTTGGTGCTGAATGGTGTCCTCCCTGCAAAAAAATGGAGCCGGTTTTGCAGCAGTTACAAAAAGAATTACCTAACAAATTTCAATTAGTTAAAGTAGATGGTGGTTTGGATATAGATGTGATGAAAGCACAAAACGTTAGTGCCATACCGGTGTTTATTATTTATAAAAAAGGAATAGAGATCTGGCGCAAACAAGGTATCGTGGAATTGGAAGTGCTGAAAGCAAAGCTTTCCCAATAGTAGTCAGGTATCAGTTTATGATGGCATACGAAAGCCTTTTAGAAAATCTTCTATAAGCATTCTCTTTTTTCCTTGCAGTTGTATGTCAAGCAGATATATATAACCATCTGCACAACTGAATTTCAAGAAAGTTTTGCCATCAGACATTATTTTGCCAGATTCGCCATCGTGTGAGCATATTTCTTTTTTACTGCGAAATACTTTTAAAATT
>CALRUV010000235.1:0-5766 GCA_943371455.1 Chitinophaga pinensis
ATAGTTTTTCAATTCAGTGATATGGGCCCTGTCTCGCACATAGTTTTCAGTAGCCAGTTCCAGGGCTTTGGCAAAACCAATAATACCATAAAGGTTTTCGGTGCCAGCTCGCATATTTCTTTCCTGACTACCTCCATGTACCAAAGGATTGATTTTTACATTCTCATTGATATATAAGATGCCTACGCCTTTTGGTCCATGAAATTTATGCCCCGCGCCAGTAATAAAATGGACGGGTGTATTTCTAAGATCGAAAGGAAAATGACCAACTGTTTGAACGGTATCACTGTGAAAAATAGCCAGGTGTTTTTTACAAAGATTTCCAACAGCATCCATATCAAGGATATTGCCAATTTCATTATTGGCATGCATAAGTGTAACCAAACATTTTTCTTTGGTTTCTGCCAATAGCTTCTCCAGGTCAGCCAGGTCAATATGCCCGTTAGGCAAGAGTTTTACAAAGCTTATCGTTGCTTCGCCTGTTTTTTTCAGGTATTCAATGGTATGTGTTGTTGCGTGGTGTTCAATTACGGAAGAAATGATATGGGTGCAGCCCAGATCACGAACTGCTGCGGTGATTGCTGTGTTGCTGCTTTCGGTACCGCCACTGGTAAAAAATATTTCTGCCGGGTGTGCGTTCAAAATCTTTGCTACAGATTTCCTGGCATTTTCTATCGCCATCCTGCATTCACGTCCATAACTATAAATGGAAGAGGGATTGCCAAAATGAGTGGTGAGATAGGGCATCATTGCTTCCAATACCTCTGCGTCGAGTGGTGTGGTAGCTGCATTATCCAGGTAAATTCTTTGCATAAGGGGTAAAAATAGGTAAATAAGATAAACTATGGAGGGGATAGAAGTTAATAGTGAATAGTTAAAAGTTAATAGTTAATAGTTAAGACTTATTCAACATAATCACTTTTAACTATTAACTTTTAACTCTGCTTTCCCTACATCGCTTCCCTGATATCCTTCATCAGTTTTTGTGCAATATTGGCAGCAGTGGTTTCAAAATTACTTTCTGCATAAATGCGGATAATGGGTTCGGTATTACTGGTGCGGAGATGAACCCAATCGTTCTCAAATTCTATCTTCAATCCGTCTTCTGTATTGATTGGGTTTTTCTTGTATTTCTTTTTAATGTGGTCGAAGATCTTTTTCAGGTCAAAGCCCGGTGTCAGTTCAATTTTGTTTTTGCTCATGAAATAATCCGGGTAGGTATTTCGTAGTTTTTTTACAGATTTTTTCTCCTTTGCCAAATGGGTTAAAAATAAGGCGATACCTATCAAGGCATCTCTGCCATAATGAAGGTCGGGAACAATGATGCCACCATTACCTTCACCACCAATAACAGCATTAACCGCTTTCATTTTGCTTACCACATTTACTTCACCTACAGCACTGGGTGTATATATGCCGCCGTGTTTTATTGTCACATCTTTTAAAGCACGTGTGGATGACATATTGCTTACGGTATTGCCCTTTTTATGTTTCAATATATAATCGGCAACAGCAACCAAAGTATATTCTTCCCCGAAAAGAGATCCATCTTCGCAAACAAAACATAACCTGTCAACATCAGGATCTACGGCAATGCCAATATCAGCTTTTTGTTTGACTACTTCATTGCATAATTCCAGCAGGTTTTCAGGTAAGGGTTCTGGATTATGCGCAAATTTGCCATTTACCTCACTGTTTAAAACCGTAAAATCGTTAACACCCAAAGCTTTCAATAAAATAGGTACTGCAATGGCTCCGCTACTATTAATAGCATCAACAACTACTTTAAACTTTGCTTTTTTAATGGCAGCTACATCTACCAAAGGATAGGAAAGTATCGCATCAATATGTTGCTGGAATAATTTTTCATTATATTTATGCGTGCCTAATTGGTCAACACCCACAAATTCAAAATCTTCTCTGGCTGCAATATCCAAAACCTGCGCCCCGGCTTCTGCACTGATGAATTCTCCCAGATGGTTCAATAGTTTTAAGGCATTCCATTCCTTCGGGTTATGGCTGGCCGTTAAAATAATGCCACCTGCAGCTTTTTCAAAAACAACCGCCATTTCTACGGTAGGGGTGGTGCTTAGCCCAAGATCTACAACATCCAAACCCAAAGCATTTAAAGTGCTAATGACCAGCCTTTGTACCAGTTCCCCACTAATTCTGCCGTCTCTGCCAATGATCACTTTCTTATTGTTAGATTCATTGCGTAGCATAGTACCATAGGCAGCTGTGAATCGAACAACATCCAATGGGCTCAATGTATTTCCTGGTTTTCCGCCGATAGTACCCCTAATGCCTGAAATGCTCTTAATTAATGCCATTTGAATTGAATTATTGGGACACAAACATAATAGAAATTTTTTGTTTGTCGCTTGTCCCTAATTTTGCAATACCATGAAGGATATGTCGCAAAAAGCCTGGTACAAGGGTTGGTTCAATTCGCATTATTATCATTTGTTATACCAACACCGGGATGATGATGAGGCATTTCGTTTTATTCGTACACTGATCAGTTACTTACAACCCCCTGCCGAATCAACTATGGTTGATATTGCCTGTGGTAAGGGAAGGCATAGTAAGGTGCTGGCAGAACTGGGATTTGATGTAACGGGGATAGATCTTTCACTCGCTTCTATTGAAGAAGCAAAGATAGATGAGGCAGAAAATCTGCATTTTTTTGTGCATGACATGCGACTCCCTTTTTCAATCAACTACTTTCATTTTGCTTTTAATTTCTTTACCAGCTTTGGCTATTTCAGAACAAGAAGGGAACATGATAATGCCATCAGAACCATTGCACAATCCCTTAAGATGGGGGGCAGATTTGTGATCGACTATTTAAATGTGCACTACGAGGAAGAAAGATTGGAAAAATCCAAAACTGTAGAAGTGGATGAAGTAAGATTCCTGATAACGAAATGGCAGGATGAGGAACATTTTTACAAACAGATCCAGGTAATGGATCAGGAATACAAAACCCCCAAGCACTTATATACAGAAAGAGTGGCAAAATTTTCCCTGGGAGATTTTACAGAAATGTTAGCCTACCAGGGAATGCAGGTACAGGAAGTATTTGGCGATTACCAGCTCAACAGATACGATGTTAAAAAATCGCCCAGAATGATCATTGTAGCCCAGAAAAAAGCGAATAAATAATTTTTAGTATTTTTTCTTTTTCGGCAGCAGGTACAATTTGGGTTCCCAGGGTTTTTTATAAAGCATATCTGGTGTTATATTTTGTGGCGGTGGAACTGATTGAAGGGAGGGTTGCATACCTGCAACAGGCATTAGTACCAGGTAATTGCTGTCAGGCATCAAAATAGGCATCTTGTCCAATTGCGATGTATATATATCAAATCCATTATTATTATGCCCTTTGTAGAGGGGATTTACCGAAATGATTTTAACATTTGGCATTTTATATGAGAATTCTCTCATGAACCTGCTTAATACAGAATCTTGCATCTGGCGTGCTTTCTCTTCAACCGTTTTATCCACATCATTTTGCGCAAAAGCTGTTGACATGCATGCAGAAAATAGTAGGAGAAAAAGAGTTATTTTCATCACCTAAAATAGCCATTTCTTATAAAAATGCAAGGCTTATGCTTGTGTATTTCTGTTAAATAATTCAGGTATTGGTCTGCCTGAATGATTTCTCAAACTGTACCTTTACCCAAATGGAACAAACCCTATTATTGAATAATTTCTGGCAAGGCATATTTGAATGGCTCAACAAATGGGATACCATCCTTTTCCTGAAAATCAATACCGTTTGGACCAACCATTTTTTTGATGATATTTACCCCTGGTTCAGAGAGGCCAATACCTGGACGCCGCTTTATCTTTTTTTGCTGGTTTTTGTGATCATGAATTTTAAAGAAAAAGCGGCAGCCTGGATCTTATTTGCTGCCATAACACTAACACTAACGGATCAGTTAAGTAGTAACCTTATAAAAAATTTAGTAGCAAGACCCAGGCCCTGCAATGAACCCTATTTGATGGGTGAGGCAAAACTTTTACTGAATCATTGTTCGGGTGGTTTTAGTTTTACCTCTTCGCATGCTACCAATCATTTTGGATTTGCCATGTATATCATGCTAACTCTTCAGCCCATATTTAAAAAATGGCGGAAACTGTTTTTCTGGTGGGCGGCTGCAATTAGTTATGGCCAGGTATATGTTGGGGTACATTATCCCCTGGATATTTTATGTGGTGGATTATTAGGTTCTTTAGTAGGGTATTTAACTTCAAATTTATACCTGAAATATTTTGGAAATTTTGAAATGACAACCCATAAAAATGACTGAAATGATTCCTAACAGGTTATTTTATTCCTTACTGATGATCTGTGGTATAACGGCATTATGTGGAATGATATTTATACCTTTAATGGATATTGATGCTTCACAATATGCATCTATCAGCAGGGAGATGCTGCAAAACAATAGCTTCCTGCAGGTTTTTGATTTGGGCAACGATTACCTGGATAAGCCCCCCATGCTTTTCTGGTTGTCTGCCATCAGCATGAAAGTTTTTGGCATTTCAGACTGGGCCTATCGCATTCCTTCTTTTTTATTTTCTGTTATAGCTGTATGGTCAACCTACCAATTGGCATTCCTTTTTTACCAAAAAACGATTGCCCAATTAAGTGCCCTGGTTCTGGCTTCTTCCCAGGCCATCTTTTTATTAACCCATGATGTACGATGTGATACGATGCTAATGGGCTGGGTGGCGCTTAGCCTTTGGCAAATGGCGGCATGGTACCAGACAAATCAATGGAAACATTTTATTATAGCTTTTATTGCCATAGCAGGCGGCATGATGACCAAAGGCCCGATCGCGTTAATGGTTCCTGCCTTTGCATTTGTACCACATTTTCTGTTAAAAAGAGAATGGAAACAATTTTTCAGGTGGGAATATATTGTTGGTGTTATCATCATTGCATTGATGCTATTACCCATGAGTATTGGGCTATACCAACAGTTTGATTTGCATCCGGGAAAAATGATCAATGGGGTGCCCATTCAATCAGGACTGCGTTTTTATTACTGGACGCAAAGTTTTGGAAGATATACCGGTGAAAATGTTTTCAATGAAATGAATCATTTTACTTTTTTGCTGGAGAATATGTTATGGAGTTTTCTACCCTGGATATTTCTTTTTCTTATAGGATTCATGAATGGGTTAATAAAATTGGTGCAAAGCAGGTTCTTATTGGCAAAAGGAGAAGAGTGGATGAGTTATGGAGGTTTTTTAATTACTTATTTTATTCTGGCAAGAAGTCAGGCCCAGTTGCCACATTATATTTTTGTTGTTTTTCCCCTGGCTTCTATTGTAACGGCTAATTTTTTATACAAACTATTTTATACTGAAGCATTTCGTAAATGGAGAAAGCCGATTAACAATTTCCATACTTTTCTTTTTCTTTTATTATGGGTTGCTATTTGTGGATTAATGATCTGGCCATTCCCTGCAATTCCCATTTGGGTTTTCATCTTATCAGTGTTGGGAGGTATGGGTTTTGTTGTGATCATTCTAAAGAAAAACCAAATTCCTACCTTAATCATATCGGCCATATTTACGGTTACCGGTGTGAATATTTTTTTGAACACTGCATTCTATCCCAATGTGTTACAATACCAACTGGGAAATGAAGCGGCTAAAATTATTGACCAGCAACAACTACCCAAAAATAAGATACGGGTCTACGGAATTCATGAAGGAAGGGCATTACATTTTTATAGTCGCTTTATTTTT
>CALRUV010000236.1:0-5761 GCA_943371455.1 Chitinophaga pinensis
TTAAATCAGTATCCTGCGATAAGGGATTGTTGTAAATTTGCATCATGAAAAAAACGATCGTATTAGGGGCTTCAGAAAATCCGGAGCGATATAGTTATTTGGCGGTTGAGAAGCTAAAGAAATACGGACATCAGGTAATAGCCATAGGTAATAAGGAAGGTAAAATTGGGGATACACCCATTATTACAGTTCATCCGGCAGAAGAAGGCATCGACACGGTTACACTTTACCTGAACCCACTGTTGCAAAAAAGCTATTACCCTTATATCTTTTCCCTGCACCCCAAAAGAATTATCTTTAATCCGGGTACTGAAAACGAAGAGTTGGTTGCATTAGCCAAAGCCAAAAACATTGAATCCAAAAAAGCCTGCACATTAGTGATGCTGGGTACGGGTCAATATTAAAACGGGTTTATTGTAGTATCTGGTTGATTTTTTCCAGCTCTGCCTGGGTAAAAGCATAATTCTCCAAACACTTGATAGAATCCAGTACCTGTTCGGGTTTGCTTACACCAATCAAAACAGAACTCACTCGCTTATCTTTTAATATCCAGGCCAGTGCCATTTGTGCCAGGTTCTGACCACGCAGTTCTGCCAATACATTCAGTTGTTTTACTTTATTGATTTTTTCTTCCGACACCTGGTTCTCATCAATGGCGCCATTCCCCCTATGGCTGGACGCTCTTGAATCTGCAGGAATTCCATTTAAATATTTATTAGAAAGCAGTCCTTGCGCTAAAGGTGAAAATGGAATACATCCCACACCGTGCTGGTCAAGAACATCCAGTAATCCATTTTCCACCCAACGTTCGAACATAGAATATTTTGGTTGGTGTATCAAACAGGGCGTACCCAGTTCTTTCAATATTTGTATGGCTTTTGCTGCTTCTTCGGGTTGGTAACTGGAAATGCCAACATATAAAGCCTTACCCTGCCTAACCATCAGATCCAAAGTGCGCATGGTTTCTTCCAATGGTGTATGGGGATCGGGTCGGTGGTGGTAAAAAATATCAACATATTCAAGCCCCATTCTTTTCAAACTCTGGTCAAGACTGGCTACCAGGTATTTTTTAGAACCCCAGTCGCCATAAGGTCCTGGCCACATACCCCAGCCGGCTTTTGTAGAAATGATCAATTCATCCCTGTAAGGAATAAAATCATGTTTGAATATGGCACCAAAATTCTCTTCGGCAGAACCTGCTGGCGGTCCGTAATTATTGGCCAGATCAAAATGGGTGATGCCATTATTGAATGCAACCCTTAAGATCTTTCTTGCATTATCCAGCACATCAATATGACCGAAATTATGCCATAAGCCCAAAGAAATAGCAGGTAATAGAAGGCCACTTTTACCAGTTCTGCGGTATTCCATGGATTGGTAGCGATTTGCATTTGCTGTGTAAGGCATATAATTATTTAAAGTGGGATGTATTTTAAAAATAGGGATTTAATTACAAAAATGCACTACAGACTATTTTGTAAGGATTGCAACAAACGGAGCTATTTTCATACCTAGCCTGCTAAACTTTCTTCCTGTTATTTTGTTTACACAAGTAAATAGCATAATAAATGTTACACTATCTTATCATTGGCGCTTCTTCAGGTATTGGAAAGCAATTGGCAATTCAACTGGCAGATGCCGGTAACCAAGTATCTGCTACTTATCATACCCATCCCCAGCAATCAGATAACGAATTAATAACCTACCATTTTTTGAATGTGCTGGATGAAACCTATCCACTCGATTTTTTGCCCGAAAAATTAGATGGGTTGGTGTACTGTCCCGGTTCCATTCAGTTGCGTCCATTTGAACGGATACAGTACCCTGATTTTGCACAGGATCTTAATCTTCAGGTAATAGGTGCCATCAGAATCATCCAGGCAATAATGCCCAGATTGAAAAAAGCAGAAAACGCTTCTATCGTACTTTTTTCTACCATAGCTGTAAAAGTTGGTTTGCCCTTTCATGCACAGGTTGCCGTATCAAAAGGAGCGATCGAAGGTTTAACAAAAGCATTAGCTGCAGAATATGCGCCGCGAATCAGGGTAAATTGTATTGCGCCCTCTCTAACAGATACGCCGCTTGCTGCTTCCTTATTGAATACAGATCAGAAAAGAGAAGCAAATGCATTAAGGCATCCATTAAAGAGAATCGGCAGTTCTGTTGATATTGCCAATATGGCCGAATTCCTCCTTTCATCTAAATCTGGCTGGATTACCGGACAGGTACTATCGGTTGATGGGGGTATGTCATCAATTAAATAGTGCTGTTTTTACAACCCAATTTGTTCCTGAATCACATCTACTGGTTATAAAACCATTTGGGAAAAGCTGTATTGGTTTAACAAGAACCAATTCTACGTGGGTATTACCTTTTATTTTACTACCTATTTGAATTATTTATTATTTTAGGAGCCGGATTAACATCTCGTTTACATTTGCATTATGTTTGAATACAAAACGTAACGCGTAATAACTAATTATATATGGTGCCTAAACTACTTATACTGGCTTTTCTTGTTGGGATTGTTTTTACCCAAGATGCGCATGCCCAGGGAAAGGAACTGCCGGTAGAAGTAATAGTAGATAAACTAAGCCATAAAAATATCCGGGCATTTCTGGAAAAAGAAATTGATGCGGTATTTAAATTTTACCATGATGAGTTCTTACCAGACAATAATATCACCAATAAGTGTATCGTTTTAAAATCAACCGATAAAGAGAAGTCGATCAATACCGTGGATGATATTGCCATTAGTTCCCTGAAAAATTTAAAGCAATTCAAAGTTAATTCCAGCAAAGGGGTTATTCAACTTAAAATGGAAAGCTTTAAAAATGATAAGGGTGACATTTGTGAATATGACCGGAGTGATAATTACCACTCAATTGTTGCCCTTGAAGTTAAATTGCATGAACTTAACCCGGGTGTGTTTTCTGCTCAGTTACCTATCATGGCAAAAGACGATAAGTTTGCCGCTTCTATCAGGGTAAGGTATGGTATTCCGGCACCTGCACCCATTACAGCAGAAGCTATTCAAAAAGTAAATGATCCATTAAAATCCATCACTTTAAAATCAATGATGGAGCTTTCTAATAAAGCAAACCTCAGTTATGTTTGGGAGTATAAAATGGATACTGAAAATGACTGGAAAGAGTTGGGAAAAACACCCACAGAATCTTTTGTATTATTACCTGCAAAAGATATTTTTAAAAAAGCCATTAAAACCAATGAAACCATTCATTTTAGGATGAAAGCGATTTCTTCTGAAATAGCAGGACCCTATACAGAAAATTTTACTGTTTTATTTACACCTCCTGCCCCTCATTTTGAAAAGTCAGAAGTGAAAACCGTTCCAACCTGTCCTAATAGTCCATCCGGAAGTATCAGTATCGCTAACATCACCGTATTTTCGGATAGTCTTGGTTATTATATACTCAAGGGAAAAACAATAGATTCCTCTGCCTATCCGGATGTAGTGGCGCAAGATGTAAAAGCTTATTCAGGAACAACCTTAAACAATAAGCCATTGTCGGTTCAAAAATTAGACGAAGGCGATTATACAATTGTGCTATACAATGCCAATGCACTGGTAGGCAAAATGTTTACCACGCATGTTTTTTCTATCAAGAAAATGCCTTTGCTCAGTATCAAATCAGACAAAGTATCAGATGCAACATGCAGCAATAGTGCAGATGGACAGATATTGATTGAGCTGGAAGGCGGTAATCCCGGTAAACTGGTTACTTCCATTACACCCAATGTTGGCAGAACTAAACAGGTAAGCAGAAGTATTTACTTTACAGAATTACCCGTAGGTATTTACACCGTTTTTGTTAAGGATGAATGCAGCCAGATCATAGCCAGCAAAGAGCTTGAGGTATTACAAAAAACCGTTCAAATACGTGGTTTGCTGGAAATAGAATCAGAGCCGATGGATAATACCACAAATGGGGTGGTTAAAGTTAGTATGGAAGGTGGAACTGGTCAGTATAAATATATTGTAACAAAAGGCATCATTGCGGGTGCAGAAAAAACAGAAACAACCAATATTTTTAAGATTGATAAGTTTGCAAAAGGCACATTTAAATTAAAAGTGGTTGATGCGAATTTCCCTTCATGTCCGTCATGGGATACTACTTTCAGTATTATAGGTAAGACACAGGAAACCATTGCCGTAGATACAATCAAAGCACCAGAGCCAGAAAAGAAAGACACCATCAAAAATCAAACTTCGAAGATCATAGAAAAGAATATGATTTTCAAGAGTAGCAGGGTTACTTCTTTTCAAAATACTATTCCAATGATTGCAGCGGGTTATTTTATAAAGCCGGATAGATTTATTTTCAGAAAATTTGCAAAATACCAATTGGATGTAAATCGCTTGATCAGTTTTGAGGTTTAGCGAAACTGTTTCTTAGAAATATCATTTCCAAAAAATTGGCTCTTATCTTTTCGCGTTCGTTCTTAGCCTGACTTTAGGAATTTAATTTTTTTTAAATATATCTTTTCCTTTTTCTATTTCGCTTCTAAGACTGGTGATAAAAGCATAGCATACATATTTTTTTGTAAAATAGGAGCTGATTTTTCTTTTAAAAACTTTGCCATGCTCTTTGGAGCAGTATTAAGATATAAAAAAATCAAAAGGGAGCTTCAGAAACGGGTGTGTGTATTTGATAGTACTTTGAAAATTTAAGATAAAAATTTCCGAACACATGTGGTCGCCTGACCAACAAAACATCGGCTAGAATATTAAATCTATATTAACTGTATTGATTTAAGTTGTAATACAGCCGAACAACAAAAGCAAAAGAAATTACAATTTTCTGAAAATAAGTCCACAAAAACTTATTAGGGACGATAATATTGAAGTGCTTCAGGAAGTACTTCTTTAATTTTCTGGATACGTTGTTCATCGCTTGGGTGATCGCTCATGAATACTGGAGGTTTCTGACCATTTCCCTGGGCTGCCATTCTTGTCCATAGCGCAACAGCCACATTGGGATCATATCCCGCAGCTGCGGCAAAAATCAAACCAAAACGATCAGCTTCCAATTCCTGCTTACGCGAATTGGGAAGAAGCGCACCATATTCTGCACCCAAACCATATGTTTGGTTAAAAATATTAACGGCTTTGGCATTACCTCCTAATGCTGCACCACCCAAAGCACCAAGTCCTTGTGCTGCCATCTGCTGACTCATTCTTTCTTTTCCATGGCCTAATATTTCATGGGCTATTTCATGTCCCATCACTACAGCCAAAGCTGCTTCTGTTTGTGTAACCGATAACAGACCTGTATAACAGGCCACTTTGCCACCCGGCATACACCAAGCGTTGATTTCCTTATTATCAATCAGGTTAAACTCCCAGGCATATTTATTCAATTCATTAGATATTCCTTTTTGCGTAAAATAGCTTTTAAGTGCTACTGAAACTCGGTTTCCTACTCTTTTCACCATATCAGCATCTCTATTACCCGCAGGTACAACCTTGTTTGCCTTGAGAAATGATTGGTACTGCGTAAGCGCCATCGATTGAAGATCTGCATCTGACACAAGCATCAACTGACTTCTGCCTGAAATAGAATTGGTTACACATGAAATGTATAACATACAAGTTGCTACTATAAGAATAACTTTTTTCATTTTTGTGTTTTAAACTAATTATATAGCAAATGTAATAACATAGACTGTATAGAAACTTACAGTTTAATGGCAAGTTATTACATGATTCCATGAAAATGTTAACTGGCAAAAGGCGGAG
>CALRUV010000237.1:0-5732 GCA_943371455.1 Chitinophaga pinensis
TTCCACAAAGTCATACGTAATTCCGGGTTTATTATTTCAACTATATTAATTCGAATATCGTTTTCTGTAAGCGGTATCGTTAATATTGTATTGATTGTTTCTGCTATTTTATTTGGGCTTCTTATGCTTACCATTCATAACCAATTTGACGATAGTGATAGATCTGATAGGTCTTTAAATAATCTTCTAATAATTATGAGAGCGATAATTTCGTACTGCTTTGAAATATAAGTTGATGTTGATTTTGGGAGGTAATATATTAATAAATAAACCTCATAAACAAGTATAAATGAAAAAGGGGTATAAATAGCAGCGATAGGATTTTTTACTAAGTTGGATGATTCGTTAATAGAAATGATATTATAATGTATCATTCCGATAATTAGCAAGTGAATTATAAAACTCGCCAAAGCAATCCATAAGATTGCCCGTTCGCTTTTTTCTTTCGTTTTTTTTGAAAGAAGCTTTTGATAAAGTTTCTCAAAAATCATAGATATATTCATATTGATCTTTTGGTCTTAATACTTAAATATTTATAACAAATTATAAAAGTAGAATCATTGGATACCTAAGTTGCTTTAGGCTGTTGCAGAATTAACCAACGGTTTATGTTGAACTGGAGCTACCTGCCTGTAAACAATTTATAAATAAATGCCTAAGATCTAAACTACTGTTTAACAGAATTCCTTGTTCCTATCCATTATATAGGATCTTTTCACCCTTTTTCTGTAAACTGAAAATTCAAAACTGAATTTTTATAATTTGAATTGGTACGTTTAGCCCATTTATTAATCGACTTACAGAATCTTGTAAGTGCTCAGCAGCGTTCAGCTCTAATTTTAAATAGTTTGCTTTTAAAGTAAATTTATACAAGAGTCACAGCTTTTTAGTTACTTAGTATTCCTAAACTAAACCATATCCCATCCTAGCAAACAAGATTGGCAACAATAAAATATTTTATTAAATACGTTCTATCAGATACCACTGACAAATCAATGGTTAGATTTACAAAATCTTATGTACAATCATTTTGCTGTTATCGCAAGTAACCTGCCTCCATCTTCCACACTAACATAAATTTTCCCGGCAGGGCCCATTTTCACATTGCGTATGCGGCCATAGTTTTCTAGTAAAATGGTTTCATTACCGGGTATGCCATTAGCCATTTTTACCATGAGAAGATGACGGCGGCTAAGGCTTCCCATTAGAATATCGCCGTTCCAGTCTCTAAAAGAATTGTGATTGATGAATGTTAGTCCTGATGGCGCAAGTGCTGGTGTCCAGCTTTTTAGAGGAGCTACAATTCCCAAACCATTATGTCCATTACTAATGAAAGATCCATTATAATTAATGCCATTGCTGTATAAGGGCCAGCCAAAATTATTACCGGCTTCAATCCGGTTAAGCTCGCAGCCACCATTTGGTCCATGTTCATTTGCAAAGAGCTTTCCAGATCCCGGTTCAAAAGCAATGCCCTGTGGATTACGGTGTCCATAACTGTAAATAGTAGACCGCAATGTTTGACCAGCGAGTAACGGGTTATCGGATGGCACAGTTCCATCAAGGTTCATTCTATGTATTTTGCCCCAAAGCGTATTAAGTTTTTGACCATTTTGATGTGGACTAGATGCCCCGCCAAGACTAGTGGCCCCACCTTCTCCCACGCTCCAATATAATTTTCCATCCGGACCAAATGCAATTCGGCTTCCAAAGTGACCATTCCAGGTTGAAGCTGATTCAGTGGTTTGAAGCACCTGCCAATTGGTAGCCGTGTTTCCATTTAAAACAAACCTTGCAAGGGAAAGGAAACCACCGGAAATACAATATGTTACATATACAAAACGACTAGTTGAATAATCTGGTGAAATGGCCACATCCAGTAATCCGCCTTGTCCATCTGAAGAAATATTGGATGGCAACCCGCTAATTATGGAAGTGCTCCTTGTGGTGGTATCAAATAACTGCAATGTTCCAGTTTTTTGTGTAAAGAGCAGATGACCATTGGGCATTACATCAAAGCCCCAAATAATACCTTGGTTGGTTAGCAGTGTAGTAATCGTAATTTCCGGAGTACCGGTTAAAGGAGGGGTTATGATGGGAGTTGGGGTTACCGAATCAGTATTTTTTGAGCATGATAAGAGAAATAGCGACAATGCAAAACTAAGTTGCATAAGCCAAGATATTTTGTATGAAATCTTTATTTTGAAGTTTTTCATTTTAATCATTTCTTTAAATACAATCGAAAACTAATATTGTTTGAAAAGTAAAATTACGGTTTTACCCTTATTGTTAAGGCTTATGGATTCGCTATAAAGGGGTGTTCCCATTTCCTCAATTGCGGTTTCGATTCTAATCAGCCAACTTATAAAAAATATTGCCTGTTGTTAAGCTGATTGGTGGGTTGGCTATTTTCCCATTAGCTATTGACTAAATCACAAAAATGGTTACTATCATTCGGTGTTTAGCCGAATATTAGTAACCATTCAGTTAGGTAGATTTCTTAAAGGTTGGCGAATTACCCATTACGGGTAACGCAGCCTTATATGAATTGACATGTTTTATTTCCTGTTGCCATCTGTATCCAGCTCAATAATCTCGTAGCCGAATTTTTGTAATCCGGGCATTATCTTTTCTTTGTCACCAACCAATAAGATATTTACTTTATTGGGTTGTAACCATTTTTTTGCCAGGGCATCTATTTCAGCTTTGCTGATATTTTTTAAAATGTCGTTTTGAATATCTACGAAATTGCCAGGTAAATTGTATTCCAAGATCCTTCCGATGAAACCGGATTTTTGTCCGGCTGTTTCATACAATAACGCATCTCTTTGTCCGAGTGCACTCTTCATGAACGATACTTCATCTGCTGTAATTCCTGTAGCCACATAATTGTTGATCTCTTTCATTACTTCTGTAAGAGCACTATCCGTAGCATCGGCACGAATACCCGAACTAAAGGTATGTCTCACACTATATTTATCACCATTGAAACCAGCGCGGGCGCCATAGGTCCAGCCTTTGTCTTCTCTCAGATTAAGGTTGATCCTGCTGTTAAAATTAGCACCCAATACATAATTCATCAGATCGGCTTTGTAATATTCACCCACCAGATCATATTTCAGGTTCAGTACTTTACCAATTCTGAATTCTGTTTGAGCTGCTTTGGGAACATTCACTAAATAGATGACTGTTTTAGCAATTTCGGGTGCAGCTGCCGGTACAGATAAACTGATTTTTTTATTAGGCAGTTTATTTAAGAAACCAAGTTTCGGTAAGATCTCTGACTCTTTGATATCTCCCACGATAACCACTTTTGCATCTTGTGAAGTCATGTAGTTATTATAAAACCCTTGTACATCTGCCAGCGTTAACTTTGAGATAGTATTTTCTGTTCCACTTGGATCCATTCCTAAGATATTATTGCTGCCGTACAAAATTTTCTCGTATACATTGCTGGCAATGGTGGCAGGTTGAGATTTGGCTTGTTTAAAACTTTCTGTAGCCTGCTTTTGCAAACGATTAAAAGCATCCTGTGTAAAATCGGGTTGTAACATACGTTCTTCCAGCAATATCAATGTTTTATCCAGGTTCTTTTTAAGGGATTGAACATTGAAACGCATGCCATCCAGGGTACTGCTTACGCTAATATTACTTCCAAGTTTTTGCAACTCAAGTGCCATTTTTTCTGCCGTATAATTTTTAGTGTCTTCGTTAAGCATGCCACCGGTCATAGCGGCCAAACCGATCTTTTCTGTATCAGTTGCCTGGGCCAAATGACCACCGGGAATATTGATGGATATGTTTACCAACGGTAGTTCAGCATTTTGCGAGCCGATCATTTTGATACCATTGGGTAGATTTTTTTTCCAGAAGGCAGGAACTTTTACTACAGGATTTGCACCGGTTCCCGGCATTACGCTTCTGTTGAAATTATCTTTTCCTTTTTTGTAAGTTAATCCTGCATAACCATAATCGGGATTGGTATAGCCACTAGCATCGATGGTATAATTATCTGGTTTGGCCAAGCCATTTTTGTCGGTCTTGGTTAATACACTAACAGTAACATGCCCCTTATTTTTAATGTACGTATTATAAACACGCATTACATCAGCTTTTGTAACGGCCCTAAACATGTTCAGCAATTTGCCAATTTGATTAGGATCATTGGTAAAAGTTTGAAAGGCAGCCAACTGAGACACTTTACCGGATACACTTTGCAATCCGTTAATGTATTGTGCTTCTATACCACCAATGAATTTTTCGATGTCTTCATCGGTTACGCCTCTCTTTTCGAAACCCAATAATGATTCCGCAAATAAGCTATCCATGGCACCCAAAGATTTGCCAGGTAAAGGAATCAGTTGAATGGTAAATTCCCCAGCCAATTCTGATAAACGGCTGCCGGCATTGGCTTGTAATGCTTTTTGTGTTTTTACCAGATCCTGGTACAAGATGGAATTTTTACCCTGCCCAAGAATTTGTGCAAGGCACATCAAAGCACCCATATCAGGATGATAATTGGCTACAGTAGGGAAAGCTTTTACCAGCAAGGGAACACGGGCATAGTTATCTACATAAGAAACATATCTGTTTTGTGTAATATTTACCGCTGGTAAGATGGTTTTAGTTACTTCCGGACCTCTGGGAATACTACCAAAATATTTCTCAATCATTTTCAACGCTTCTGTTGGATTGATATCGCCGCCAATAGTAAGGGTGGCATTATTTGGACCATACCAGCGCAGGAAAAAGTTTTTTAGATCGGCAACATTTACGCGGTTTAGTTCTTCCACATAACCAATGGTAAGCCAGCTATAGGGATGGCCATACGGGTAAAGATTTTTGCTGGTAAATTCGCCCACCAGTCCATAAGGGCGGTTGTCGTAATTCTGGCCGCGTTCATTTTTCACCGTACTTCTTTGTACTTCAAACTTTTGCTGCGTTACTGCATCAAGAAAAAAGCCCATACGGTCTGCTTCAAGCCAAAGCATTTTCTCTAATTGATTGGCAGGTGCGGTTTCGTAATAATTGGTGCGGTCTAAATTGGTACTTCCATTAAGGGTACCACCAGATGCAGTGATGATTTTAAAATGTTGTTCATCTCCTACATGGTCGCTTCCCTGAAACTGCATATGTTCAAAGAAATGCGCAAAACCACTTTTGCCAATTTCTTCACGGGCACTGCCTACATGATACGTTACATCTACATGAATAATGGGATCGCTATGGTCCTCATGCAGGATCACCGTTAGTCCATTAGATAATTGGTGTTTTGTATAGGGGATCACAATTTCGGTTCCCTTTTTTTCTACTTTTTCTAACAGTTTCACTTGGGCAAAACTTTGGGTGCTTGCCAAACAGGCAAACAAAGGCAGAAGGTATAATTTATTCATATAAAAATTTTGAATTCAAATAAACAGAAAATTTACCAGTATCTGTTTACTTTGAGTATATATTCCATTTAGAGTAAACTATTCATATTAGTTTTTTAGTTAAACTTTACGCAGTTTTATTTTTCAGATCGTTTTTTATAGTCTTTTACGATCAAGTAAATGCATATTATTAAAATGATGAGATAAAGCAAGTCCAAAACAGGTTCTTTAAGTGTAAATTCTTTAAAGTCTATGTGTTTGAACAAAGTCAAACCCAGAATAAATGCTATAAATACAAAAAATAAGTTTATCCCTTTTTTACTTTCCATTTTATTTTAACGTTTTAGTTATTAGGTCAAT
>CALRUV010000238.1:0-5727 GCA_943371455.1 Chitinophaga pinensis
AAGAAAGAAAGCAGCCTAAAAAGGCTGTTTTAAGCCCATTTTTTAAAAATCAAACCGTTTACAACGGTTCCTACTAATCAAATCCTAAAAATAGCAACTTCAAATCTCACGCATAAAAAAACCGCCTCAATTTGTATTGAGACGGCCTCATTTTTGCAATACTTCCCAGGTAAGTTTAATGGCTTCAACTGCTTCCTTTACGTCATGAACCCTTAATATGGAAGCGCCTTTCATCAATGATATCGTATTTAAAACGGTTGTTCCGTTGAGTGCTTCTGCGGGTGTTATGCCCAGTGTTTTGTAGATGGTTGATTTTCTGGAAACGCCTATCAGCAAAGGTTTGCCAAGTATTTTAAAAATCTCCAGTTTGTTAATGATGCTGAAATTGTCTGCTACGCTTTTACTAAACCCAAAACCAGGATCAACCACCAGGTCATTAATGCCTGCATCCTCGCAAATGGCTATTTTATCTTTAAAATAAGCTACAATACTTTGCGCTATATCTGGATAAAAAACTGGTTGATGCATGGTGTCTGCTGTTCCATTTACATGCATGCAGATAAAAGGCGTTCTTAAATTGGCAACAGTTTGTATCATTTCGCTATCAAAACTGCCGCCACTGATATCGTTTACCATATCCGCACCTTCCTGTACTGCTTCCATAACAACTTTGCTGTAGTAACTGTCAATAGAGAGAAAGACTGCAGGGAATTTTTTTCTAATCGCTTTAATAATGGGTAAAACCCTTGCCAGTTCTGTTTCCCAGCCTGCCACATCAGCACCCGGTCTGGTACTCTGTCCGCCTATATCCAGGATGCTGGCACCATCTTGCAACATGTTTTCAGCCTGTATTAATGCCTCTTCTACAGATTCCTGTCTGCTGCCGCTGTAAAATGAATCAGGCGTAACATTAATGATGCCCATAACAAGTGGCTTATCAATCACAAATAATCTCCCCTTACAATTAAGTGTAAACATTTTCTTGCAGCTATTTCAAATTTTCAAATTCCCAAATTTCCATTTACCCTATCTTGCACTTACTTCAAAGATATTACCAAAGCTTTAAAGCGTTCAGGAATAATGGCGAATACCAACGAGCAATACGATGCGGCCATAGGCCAATGCAAGGAAATTTTTATTAAAAAGACCAAAGATTACGGTACCGCATGGCGCGTTCTCAGAACCATTTCTGTTGTAGACCAGATCTTCATAAAAGCATTAAGGATACGCACCATTCAGGACCTAAATACCCAGAAAGTAGGGGATGATATCGGTTCTGAATTTAAGGGTATTGTAAACTATGCGGTTATTGGGTTGATGCAATTACAAATTGGCAATCCCATTGTTGAGGACCTGCCCCTTGATCAAGTGGATCGCATGTACCACGAAGCTGTTGATATGGCTCGTTCTACCATGCTGGATAAAAACCATGATTATGGGGAAGCCTGGCGCGAAATGAGTCAGCAAAGTTTTGCCGACCTGATACTCATGAAGCTGATGCGTATCAAACAAATTTTAAGCAATGATGGCAAAACCCTGATCAGTGAAGGGATTGATGCCAACTATGTAGACATACTTAATTACGCTGTATTTGCCCTGATCCTGATGAAGGAAGGGAAACATTAAAATGCAATTATGAAAACATTTCTTTTGATCATTAGATGGGTAGTGGGCTTATTGTTTATTTTTTCAGGCCTCATCAAAGCCAATGACCCATTGGGTTTGAGCTACAAGATGCAGGAGTTCTTTGAAGTTTGGGGATGGGCTGGCCTGGATAATTACACTTTATTTTTATCACTGCTGATGAATGTTTTTGAAGTATTGGCCGGTGTAGCTGTAATTATTGGCTGGCGTATGAAAATGTTCAGCTGGTTATTATTGTTATTGATCCTGTTCTTTACTTTTTTAACAGGCTATGCCCTTTTCTCAGGCAAAATTAAAACCTGTGGATGTTTTGGTGATTGCCTTCCTTTAACACCTGCCCAATCATTTGGAAAAGATATTTTCTTATTGGTGCTGATCCTTATTTTACTTTTTTCGGCAAAACATATCAAGTCGGCTTTCAAACCATTAACATCATTGGTATTATTACTTGCGGTAACTATTGCTACTTCTACCGGACAGAGTTATGTGCTCAAACATCTTCCCTTTGTTGATTGCCTCCCTTATAAAACTGGTAATGATCTCTTGGAACAAATGAAAACCCCAGCAGGCGCTATCCCGGATAGTTTTTCCATTGTTTTTGCTTATAAAAAAGATGGGAAGGATATCAGTTTCGACCAATCCTCTTTTCCGGCTGATTTTGATTCTACTTACCTATATCTGGGTAGAGAAGATAAACTGGTAAAAAAAGGTAATGGATTACAGGCAAAAATTCTTGATTTGTCCTTTCAAACACTTAACGGAGCCGATACCACAGAATCAGTTCTTTCTCAGGATGGCAATTATTTGCTAGTTCTTGCAAAAGATATGGACCAGGTTACTGAATGGCAGGCAGGGTTTGAAAAAATAGTCGCTCTTGCAAGCAATAAACAAATGCCCATCTTATTGGTAACGGCCGATGCGGATAAAGCTGTAGCTCTATTCCCGGGTATCAAAATGGTGAAATGCGATGCAACAGTTTTAAAAACAGCGGCAAGGGTTAACCCTACTTATCTGTTTATGCAAAAAGCTGTGGTAAAAGGAAAATTCAGTTTTAGGGATCAGCAAAAGATTGCAAACTATTTTGATAAATTATAGCGGTTAACTGACCGTGAATCGTTGAAGGCGGGATTATCTTCTTTCTTCAGCCCATCTTTGTACCAGCGTTCCATTGCAATTCGAATGCACAGATGATACACATCTACATTGCTTTTGCCATTACATTGTTAGTGGCAGAAGGCGGTTTTGCTTTTGACATTGGAGAAAATAAACAAGTTACAAAGGTTGCAAAGCCTTGAACCACCGCTTGATAGTTAAGAGAAAACAAATAGCTATCCTGCTCCATTATTATTAAGAAGCTCTCTAATAGAAGCGTTTACTACTTAAAAGTCAAGCACCTATTTAGTTATCAATGAGTTAACCCAAAGTTTATAATTTGTTAAACTTGCAACAGGGCTGTACTTGGGTCTAAATGGTAGGTTTGCAATCTCTAAACGCTAGTTATACAGTTTATTAACGCTAGCTGTTTTATCCAACTAATCTTCTAAATATTTAACAATGAAAATTGAATTGAAGCGACATTGCTATTCTGGTCTTGTTCTATTGCTTCTGTTGGGCATTTCTTTTAAAAGTTTGTCTCAAACAAACGCTATTGTTACGGGCATTGTACGCAACGAAGCAGGGGCCGCAATGGCTGACGCCACCATCATGGCGGTAAATGAAATGGAAACTGCCTCGCAATTCACCACTATCACAAATATGATGGGTGAGTTTAGTTTTAGGCAACTTACTGCTGGTGCCAGTTACCGTTTCACAATATCATATGTTGGATATAAGGAACAAGTAATACGCAATTACAGGGTAAAAGCTACTGACAATACCGCTATTACGGTATCGCTTGCCGCAGCTAACGCCGCTTTGGATGAAGTGATTGTGGTAGGTTATGGTACACAAAAAAGAATAAATGCTACTGGCGCTGTAGACCAGATTACTTCAAAAAATTTAGAAAACAGACCCGTTACAAATCTTACACAAGGTTTGCAAGGGTTGCTTCCAAACTTAAATTTGAGAATGTTGGATGGTAAACCCACTCAATCGCCAACCTTCAACATAAGGGGTGTTACTTCAATTGGACAGGGCGGTAGCGCACTTATTTTAATTGATGGTTTTGAAGGAGATCCAAGTTTATTAAATCCTAATGATGTTGAAACCGTTTCAATATTAAAAGACGCAGCTTCAGCAGCTATTTACGGTGCAAGAGGTGTATTTGGGGTGGTTCTCATCACTACTAAAAAAGGAGTAAAAGGCCGCACTAACGTAACCTTTTCAAGTAATTACGCCATAAAATCGCCAGTAACCACTCCTGATTTTGTAACCGATGGTTACCTATGGTCAAAGATGTTTGCAGAGGCATTTATAAACGGAGACGGTGCATTTCCACAAAATGCCAACAAGACTCAAAAATTTTCGCAAGCATATCTTGATGAATTTAAAAGAAGATCTCAATCAGGACAGCCGTATAACCAAGTTGAAGTTGACCCCATAACAGGTGAGTATACTTATTACGGCAGTACAGATTATTATGCTGAATTGTACAAAAGAAATAATGCAGCTTTCGAAAACAATTTATCAGTAAGCGGAGGCGGAGACAAAGCAACGTTTTTGGTTTCGGGTCGTTTTCTTAAACAGGATGGTTTATTTAAATATAACAGCGATGATTACGATGCGAAAAATATCAGGGCAAGAGGTTCAATTGCCGTATTTCCATGGTTGACTATTGAAAATAATACTGACTATTCTATAACGAATTACCACAACCCTATTAACGTAGGCGAAGGTGGTGGCATATGGAGAAATATTGCAGATGAAGGTCATCCAACAGTGCCTTTGTTTAATCCGGATGGTACGTTAACTTTTTCATCTGTGTATACAATAGGCGATTTTGCTTATGGCAAAAATGGAATTGATACACGTAATGAAGTTATTAGAAATATTACAGGTTTAAGAAGCAATTTCTTCGATAATAAGTTAAGGGTAAATGTTGATTTTACCTTTCGGAATACTGACAATTTCAGATACCAAAAACGTGTACAGGTTCCCTTTAGTAATTTCAAAGGTGTTACTTCCTATGTAGGACAAACCACTAATGATATAGCATATGATGATCGTAAAACCAAGTATTGGGCAACTAATATTTATACTGAGTATGAAAATAATTTCGGCAATAATCATTACCTGAAGGCAATGGTTGGTTACAACTACGAACAATCAACTTTTAACCGTGTTTCTGTTCAGCGCAACGGTTTAATTTTTGATAATGCCACCGATTTGAATCTGGCTTTAGGTCAGGCAATTAACACTGGTGGTGGTTATGAACAGTGGGCTATTTTAGGAGGCTTTTCAAGATTGAATTATGCCTTTAAAGATCGTTACCTGGTGGAAATTAATGCCCGTTACGATGGTTCATCAAAATTCCCATCTAATCAACGCTACGGTTTCTTCCCATCAGTTTCTGCTGGTTGGAAAATTAATAAAGAGTCATTCTGGAATGTTTCTCCAAAAGCTATTTCCGAATTAAAGGTTAGAGCTTCTTATGGATCACTTGGTAATGGTAATATCGCATCCTATGCCTTCCAGGAAGTTTTCAACATAAACCAATCAGGTGTCATATTAAACGGAACAAGACCTCAAACCACCCGCAACCCTGCTGTGGTTCCCGACAACTTAACCTGGGAAACTTCTACCACCAGTAATATTGGGTTAGACATCACCATGCTGTCAAATCGCCTGAGCTTTACGGGTGATATCTACGTTCGCAAAACCACAGATATGTTTACGTTTGGTCTTACACCACCCGCTGTGTTTGGAGCTGCGGTGCCAAGAGGAAACTACGCTGATCTAACTACCAGAGGTTGGGAAGCTTCCGTTACATGGAAAGACAAAATAGGTAATGGTAAGATGCCCTTTAAATATAATGTAAGATTTGTTTTATCAGACAATCAAACAGTAATAAACAAGTACAACAACCCGGAAAAATTCTTAAACGATTTTTACGAGGGTCAAACAATAGGAGAAATTTGGGGTTAT
>CALRUV010000239.1:0-5660 GCA_943371455.1 Chitinophaga pinensis
TCTGGCTTCTGTAACAAAAATATCTGCAACCACCGTTTCTATCATGAAATTGTATGAAGAGGGGAAAGTAGGTTTAGACAAAACGCTGGGAGATTATTTACCATGGGTAATAGGTTCTGATAAAGCATCCTTAAAAATAAAAGACATCCTCCTTCATCAGGCAGGTTTGAATCCTTTTATTCCATTTTACAGAGAAGTAATAGACACAGTAACGGGAAACCCTTTGCTGCTATACTTTTCAACACAAAAAGATGACCAACACCAGTATCGTGCAGCTGAAGGTATTTATGTTAGAAACGACTGGCAGGATACTTTATACAAAAGAATATTGCAAAGTAAATTAACGATTCAGGACAAGTATGTTTATAGTGACAACGATTTTATATTTCTGGGTAAAGTTGTAGAAACAGTTAGTGGATTGCCTTTAAATGAATATGCAGACAAAACATTTTATCAACCTTTAAAAATGACTACTGCCACCTTTCGTCCAAGAGAAGTATTATCATTAGATCAAATTGTACCAACAGAAGAAGAAAAACATTTTCGCAAACAATTGATAAGGGGAGATGTACACGACGAAGGCGCTGCTATGTTTGGTGGTGTTGCCGGTCACGCCGGTTTATTCAGTAATGCATATGATCTTGCTAAACTATACCAGATGTTACTGAATGGGGGGGAATTAAATGGAATCAGGTTATTTAAAAAAGAAACCATAGAAAAGTTCACTTCTTACAATAGTGCTATTAGCAGAAGGGGATTAGGCTTCGATAAACCTGAAAAAGATAATGCAACAAGGAAAGAACCCTATCCATCGGCAAGTGTATCGCCTGAAACTTATGGTCATACGGGTTTTACTGGAACATGTGTTTGGGTAGACCCCACTTATAATTTGGTTTATATTTTTCTCTCTAACCGTGTTACCCCTACAAGGAATAATAACAAACTTAGTCAACTGAATGTACGTCCAAACATCCAGGAAGCCATTTATCAGGCTTTAAAGCAATAATAACCAATTTAACTAGGCGATTGATGATCTAACCTTACCTTAGTAAATCATTTAAATCATTTGCTGTTATGAAACAGTTTTCATTTTCCCTTTCGCTTATTTGTGCAGTTCTAATAATACTCTCCTCCTGCAGTAATAAAGCCCCTAAAGAGGCAAAGTACATTCCCAAAAACACCAGTATTGTTCTTTCAGTAGATCCTTTACAAATGAAAGACAAATTACAAAAAGGTGGCATCAGTATAGATACATTACTTGCAAGGGTATTTAATAATGATTCTTTAGATGTGAATGATAAAGCAAGGATCAATGAATTTATAGGTAACGCTGGAATTGACTGGAATGGAAAGATATTCATATTTGGGGGTCAAAAAACCAATACAGATAACAGCATTTCCAATACAATCAGTATTATGGGTAGTCTGGTTGATGTTGCAAAAACAGAATCTTATCTAAAAAAGCAAATAGAATTAAAAGATAAAGAAATTCATAAAGAAAAAGATTACGCTTATTTAGTTTTAAATGAGGGTTTAATGTTGGCCTGGAATGACCAACAAATTATTGCTACCATGTATACTCATGCCCAAAAACCTGTTTATGATACAATAGCGATGACTTTCAAAAAACCTGAAAAAGCAGACACTGAATCTGAAATGAAAACAACTGTTGGCGGCTTTTTTACCCAAAAAATAAGTGAAACTCTTGCTGATGTGGACATATTTACAGATATGTTCAAAGAGAAAGCTGATGGGTACGTATTCTCAAGTGCAAATAGTTCACTTGCAGGTTTAAGTATGTTGCCTTTGCAATTACCAAAATTAGAAGAGCTTTTAAAAGACAACTATGTTACTGCAACATTAAGTTTTGAAGAAGGTAAAATCATCGCAAAATCAACCAGCTACACAAATCAGTTATTAGGTTCTGTATTAAAACAGTATGCTAGTCCAACAGTTAATCTGTCCATGCTTGAAAATTTCCCATCCGAACATATAAACGCTGTTGTGTTAGCGTCATTCAATCCTGAAATATTTGGCGGCATTTTAAAGCAGTTAGAAGTAGAAGGTTTGGCAAATAGTTTTCTGGAAAAAAGTGGTTTCAGCAGCCAGGACCTTTATAAATCTCTTAAAGGTGATATTGCAGTTGTGGTTTCAGATTTTAAAATGTCTTTAAAGGAGCCACAACTAAAATCAGATGAAAAAAATATGGTTGAAAAGAAGCCTAATATAAAATTGATTTTACATGCACCTGTAGGTGATAAATCAGCATTCAAGAAAATCATGGATAAAGGCGTAGAACAGGGAATTCTGCAAATACAAAATGGTAAATATAAATCAGGTGGCTTGGTTTCGTTAATGGGGCTTTATATTATTGCTGATGATCAAAACTTAATAGTAGCCAGTGATTCTATTACTTATGTTCAGTTCCTCACAAAATCTACTAAACCCACATTTAATAAAGATGTGCTGAATTATTTCAAAGGCAAATCTACAGTGGGTTATTTTGATATTGCTGAAACGCTTTCAGGGTTCTCTGATACAAATGAAGGTGAGTTTCAAAGGTCATTGCTAAAAGCGAAAGAAACTTTTAAAGATGTTATAGTTACTTCTGATAATTTTGATGGTAAAAACATACAATCACAATTTTTAGTAAGGATGCAAAATGAAAAACAAAATAGTTTAGTAACCTTAACCAGTTTATTAACAGACATTGCGGTTGATTTAAGGGTGCAGGCAAAGAAGGAAAAGGAAATGGAAGAAAAATTATTCCCAGGTGGGATTCCTGCAATTATTCGAACTAATTAAATCATGGTATAAAGCAAGTGGCGAGTCCTGTTATCTTAATGAAAGTAACAGGACTTTCTTATGCAGCAAGAATTTCGAATTTTGATTATGAATATAGAGTTAGACCATATTTTCCCTATCCCATTAAAAGATAAAGTATTTAGTAGGCAATCCCAAATATGGAATACGCAATTGTTTTTTGTGCAAGGTGAGTTTATCAAGATCAATGCTCCAAGTGGAACAGGTAAAACAACATTAGTACATTTTTTGTATAAGCTTCGTGATGATTATGATGGTTATATCAAAATAGGTAACCAATTATTGACCACTTTCCGTCAAAATGAACTCTCCACTTTAAGGCAGCACAATTTGAGTATTACTTTTCAGGATTTAAGATTATTTCCCAATCTTACTGCTCGTGAAAATATCGAATTAAAAAGAGTCATGCAACCAATAGTTCATGAATCTGATATTATCGATAGTATGGCAAATGAATTGGGTATTACAGGTATACTTGAACAAAAAGCATCCTTATGCAGCTATGGTGAACAGCAAAGAATTGCGATCATTCGTTCCTTAATGCAACCTTTCAATTGGTTAATAATGGATGAACCATTTAGTCATTTAGATAAAGCGAATACAGCAATAGCTGCCCGATTAATTGAAAAAGAGTGTAAGTCAAGAAGTGCTGGCCTGATCATTACCGATCTTGATGAAGACAATAATTTCAATTATACCAGAACATTACAATTATAATTTTTGTGTACAATGGTTTTATTTTATCATTTATTAAAGAAAATAATTCATACAGGAGTAGGGCGTGGACGTTTTTTGATTGCTGTAACTGGTGTATCGATAGCTATTTTATTACTTTTATTATCGGTGCAGGTTCAATCTAACTATCAGGATCTGATGTATAGCAAGTCAAATCAGGATAGTATTGCAAATTTCTTGGTTTTAAATAAAATATTGACAGATCAAAATCTTGGCTCTGCAAATTTGACCGATGCTGAAATCGGGGATCTAAAAAAGCAGGAGTTTGTAGAATCTGTAGGTCTTTTAACGGCGAGTCATTTCAAAGCTTCCATTCAAAGCAATAGTGCCCGTTTCCCATTTTTCACTGATATCGCATTTGAAAGTGTTCCCAAAGCCTTCATTGATGTAGATAATAAGGATTGGAAATGGGATGAAACGGCAGCTTTAGTGCCCATTATTGTACCGAATATGTTTCTTGATTTTTATAATTTTCAGTTCTCCTTTTCACAAAATCTTCCACAATTAACCCAGGGTGTTGTAAAGATGATTGTATTTAAGATTAATGTTTATGGCCAGAAAGGCAATATTAGTTTTAAAGGAAGGGTGGTTGGTTTTAGTGATCGCATTTCATCCATACTGGTGCCTGAAGAATTTATGAAATGGGGGAATACCCATTTTGGTATAGTAGGATCAAATAAATCATCCAGGGTTATCATTCGTACCAATGACCCAGGTAACCCCGAACTGAATAATTACCTGAAACTAAAAGGCCTGGACACAGATAAAGATAAAACGAGGTTCAGTAAATACAGGCAAGTAGTTGATTGGGTTGTGAGAATATTTGGTATTGCAGGTCTCATCATGTTATCCTTTGCTTTATTGATTTTCAGTTTATTTATTCAATTAACCGTTGCATCCTGTAAAGAAGAGATCTATTTATTAATTGTATTGGGCACATCACCAAAGCAATTAAGGCAGTTTTTAATGAAACAGTTTTTCCCTGTTCATATTTATATAGTTGTTTTGAGTTTAGTCATTTTAATTGGCTTACAATATTTTATTTATTTGAGGTTGCAGGCGCAACAAATATTTGTGGGTGTATTACCTGCAAAAACAGTTTTTTTATCTGCAGGTTTGATACTGGCATCAATCTGGTTTTTGAATAACCATTTTATTTCTAAGCATATAAAATTTGCTGGTTCAACTGTTAAAAAATAACAAGCCTCTATTCATTGAGTAGTACAAAAATTGTTCATAATCAACTGCTGTACCGAAGGATTACTTTGCTTTTTACGTCAGTCATTTGAATTAAATACTTTCCACTACAACGAAAATATCAACAGTTTAGAAGAGCACAAAGGTGAAAAAACGTTAAAAAAACGGTGTTTTCACCTTTTTTGAAGCGTAAAAACACCGTTTTTTTATCAATTATATTTAATTAAATAATTGATTTACAGCACTTTGTCAATTTTAGACCAAATATCCATTAAATTAATTGCCTCTAAAAAAAAGACTTTTATTAACTTTACACTAGTAAATATCGACTGAAACTATAGCGTTTTGCTAAAAGTTAAATTATTAGTTATGAAAAAGTTTTTTTCCAATGTATTTGTTCTATCAATGGCATTCATGATGATGCTGTTAACTGCCTGTCAGAAAGAACAGAGTACTACTATTGCAGAATCAAATGCAGTCTTATCTGAGAATGTAGTATCCGGTGTAGTTGCCAACGGTACTGGTACTTTTGAAGGGTCTATTGCACCTTCTTATGCAGCTGCCCTTGCGTACAATTACAACAAGAAATATGATGATGATGACAACCATACGCAATATGTGGCTTTCGATGCAAATGCATTGAAGGCATTCATCACTAATCTCCAATCTAAGTACAAGTCAAAAGTTGTTTATGTAAACTTTGGTGTTTATGGAAAAGGTGCTCCAGCCCCCAAAGCAAAAGATAATGGAAGATTGACTGTATTTTTCACAGGAGATAAGATTGCTTCCCCTGTTGCTGGAGGAAGAAGGAATGGTGTTGCTGATGCAACCGATGAGTTTTTGAATCATGGACAAATGTTACCATAGATTGTTTAATTTAAATTATGCTATTTGCCATTTCATTG
>CALRUV010000240.1:0-5653 GCA_943371455.1 Chitinophaga pinensis
CAATCCCTTACTAACCTGGCTTCATATTTTGAGCAGGGTTCCAGATCCTTGATGGTAACGTTGCCCAAAGGGCAAGCGATGGTTCTGGTTTCATTCCAGGTGCTGCTGCTGGACAAGCGCCATTGTAATATAAAATTTTGAGATTCTATTACCTGCTTAAATTCTGTACCAACGATGGTATTGTAGCCCACTGAACAACCCCAGCTAGCCGTAAAGCAGGTTATGCCAGTTGTTACATTAAAGCCAACAGGTGTGCAATTTGTAGTAAGATTCGGGTTGGTGCCGGGTGAGGTAGTGTTGCCTGAATTTTTGTTTTGCTCTTTGTTAGGGTCTTCCTTTGTTTCATTTTCTTCTTTACTATTACCAGTGGTTTCGGTATTATTTTTTTTTGGGTCTTCCTTCTCTTTTACACTAACGATCTCAAGTAATGCAGATTGAATTTTTGTGTAGAAATTTGTACCATACTTTTTTTTAGAGGTACAGGATGGTTTAAAACTAAAGCCGTCAAACCAGGGAGATCCGCCAACACTTTTACCGGGTGTTACCGTTCTTTTGATTGTTTGTGTGGTTTTATTGCCGCATACATCGGTGAGGGTTAGGTTAAATTCGATATACAAGGTTTTGGTGTAACGGCTGGTAACCGATACCACACATTCTTCTGTTCCATAAGTTATTCCCGGTGTTCCAAATAAGGCAGTAAACCTTTCATCGGCGTTATCTGATAATTTCCATTTTAAATTTTTACCATTAAACTCCTGGGATTGGATATCTAAATTGAATACTACTAATAGTAATAAGATGATGCAATTTTTGATTAGAAGCTTCATATGGGGTGTTTGAATCAGGTGCGTTATAATTTACCACACATTTATTTGTAAGATATTAAATTTATCGAATAGATAAATAAGTGACATTTCCTCTTCCATATTTGAAAAATATAGGTTTTGTCTTTCTTTAAAAAATAAGAGTTGTCGTTTTGTTTACCTTATCTAATTATTCTTCCAGAATATATTAAACACGTTCTGTTTTTTTATTTTTTAAAAAATGCTGATTAAGTTAATGATAGATTTAATTATTTCGAAAAAAATGAAAATATTGAATGATTCATTCTGCAGAAAGAAAAAAATACAGATTTCGGCTTCGATAATTTTGAAAAATAAGAGACTGGATAGCTGTTTTTTTCACCGTATTTTCCTGTTGTAAAAACGGAAAATTATGTAGGGTAAGTTTTTTAAATGTAGTATATACCTCTGTTTTTAATTCGTTTTATGGCATATATCATTTTATACAAAATGCTTTGAAAAGTCACAAATATTATAAAGTAATTTTATAAATTTTATTAATACAATCTTCGTTTGATTCAATGTTTATAATGGTTTCAGCTGATGCCCTATTTTATGCAAAAAAGGTTTCATTATTTTTATTTTCAATTATTACGCTGCATATTTATTGCAATATTTTAAAAAAAAATAACAGTTGTTCGTTTTTCATTTCTCGCTAAAATAACTTTTTCAACTATTTAAAATCATTTTTTTGATTTGGATTATTGGGTATACTTGCATTGAAATCCAATATCACAAGCAGCCAGCTGTTTTTTAGCAAGGCATGTTTGTAGATATTATTCAGTATTTACAATCATATCCAAAAGCCATGCTAAAAAACTCCCCCCTGAGCTTTAGCAAGGGACCTATGTCCCTGCTACTCGCCCTTTCACTCATGATGAGTTGTACTAAAAGTTACGACCCAGGCAATTTGAACAACGACCGGATTGCCATTTTAACGGGTAAACCCCAAACGGTTAACTGGGTATTACATTCCATTCGAACGAACAACCAGTTTGATACAACTGCAAGAGGCACTTACAAAGTGTATCATGCTGATGGTAGTTTTACCGACAATCTGGGATTTGTTGGTTTCTGGACAATGGTATCCAGGGATTCTTTAATCGAAAGCACCCGTTCCAGTGTGAATCCTAATGCGCCCTTTTTTACCAATCATTTCCATATTGACAGATTAGATAAGCGAGGCTTACAGCTCACTTATAAAAACCTTGATCAAACTATAAAAATAGTATATGAAGCAAACAGGTAAGGTCTTCTGTTTTGTTTTGTTTACCTGTTTGGTGTTTGGTTTTTCTTCTGTAGCTCAGATAAAAGTGACTTATCATTTTGGATTTATCGGAGCAACCGGTGACACTTCAGCCAAACTTAGCGAACAGGTAATCATTCAGTACTCAAAGTGCTTTGATGTAACAAACGGTCTGAGGCGTTTTGAGAACCAAAAAAATGGTGCATTTGCCATTGCATGTCTGGAAGTGCCGCCTGTCAATCTCTTACAGATACAGGTTTATCCTAATCCGGTTATAAAAGATGTAACCATTCGCTCAGTTATAAAAATACCTGAAAGAGGAGGTGTTAAATACAAGATTATGATTAAAAATTTTGAAGGCAGATCTGTAAAAGAAGTGAACACAGACATCAAATTAGTGAACGAAGGAGTGAAAGTGAGTATGATGGATATTCCCACTGGCTATTATATTGTTTCATTGTATGCAGATGCAGAAATTATACAATCCTTTAAGATTTTAAAAGCTTCCTGATATGCATAAAACTTTACAAAAAAATTGTTTCTTATTGGCGGTTTTGGTTTTCCTTGGATCATTGGGATACAGCCAAATTAGCCAAACACCCAAAGGCATTCTTTTTCAGGCTTCTATCAACGATGGCAAAGGTAATTCTGCTTCACTTAAGACTGTTTATATACAGGATGCCATCATACATAAAACACCCAATGGACCCGTTCTTTATAGTGAAACATTTAAGGTTACAGCATCAGAGCAGGGTTTAATAACGATCGTGATCGGGCAGGGAAGCCGTGTTTCAGGTGCTGCTTCTTTAGCTGATATTGACTGGGCATCCGGACCTCATTATTTTAATGTAAAAGTAGCTGTAGCACCTGCGGCCAATGCTATCGGATGGGTTCCTGCGCAAAATTATGTTGATTTGGGTACGTCTCCTTTCTGGGCTGTGCCTTATGCATTATTTGCTTCTAATGTTTCAGGGATGGATAAGAAGCTGGGTATTGCTGATACCGCTGCTATGCTTAAGCCTTATGCCGATAATAAAAATAATTTGTTTACAACAGATAAAAATGGATTGGTAAAAGCGCCAGGTGCTGTTAAGGGAAGGTATTTGAGTGATAATGGGAGTTGGTTGCCTTTTATTGATACAGTGGTTTTGAACAATAGAATTGATGCCAAGTTGAATATTGCAGATACAGGAAGCATGTTGGCAGGCTATGCAAAAAGCGGTCATTCCATGCGATATGCTGATACATCGAGAATGTTATTGAGTCGTTTACGCAATATTGATACTGCTGGCATGTTAGCAGGCTATGCTAAAAGAGGTCAGTCAGTTCAATATGCTGACACATCATTTATGTTATCGGGCTACACAAAAAATGGAGAATCAGTAAGGTATGAGGACACGTTGATGTTATTTTCTAATCGTTTGAAGATTTCTGATTCTGCTACAATGCTTGCAGGTTATGCAAAGAGCGGTCAATCAGTTCAATATTCAGATACTTCATTAATGCTATCCAATCGATTAAAGATTTCTGATTCTGCCACAATGCTTAGTGGATATGCAAAGAGTGGACAATCCGTAAAGTATGCAGATACTTCTTCCATGTTAAATGGTTATTCAAAGACAGGTCAATCGGTTCAATATGCTGATACTTCATTAATGCTATCCAATCGTTTAAAGATTTCCGATTCGGCTACAATGCTTACTGGTTATGCCAAGAGTGGTCAATCAGTTCAATATTCGGATACTGCATTGATGCTATCCAATCGTTTTAAGATTTCTGATTCAGCCACAATGTTGAGTGGATATGCTAAGAGTGGGCAATCAGTTCAATATACTGATACAGCTACAATGCTTTCTAATCGATTAAAGATTTCTGATTCTGCTACAATGCTTACTGGATATGCAAAGAGCGGTCAATCAGTTAAATATTCGGATACTTCATTGATGCTATCCAATCGCTTAAAGATTTCTGATTCTGCCACCATGCTTACTGGTTATGCGAAGAGCGGCCAATCAGTTAAATATTCAGATACTTCATTGATGTTATCCAATCGTTTGAAGATTTCTGATTCAGCCACAATGCTTGCTGGCTATTCGAAGAGGGGGCAGTCTGTTCAATATTCGGATACTGCATTGATGCTGTCTAATCGTTTGAAGATTTCAGATTCTGCCACCATGCTTGCAGGCTATGCAAAGAGTGGGCAGTCGGTTAAATATTCGGATACAGCTTCCATGTTTACTGGTTATTCAAAAACAGGCCAATCAGTACAATATGCTGATACTGCATTGATGATCTCTAATCGCCTTAAGATTTCAGATTCTTCTACAATGCTTGCAGGTTATGCAAAGAGCGGTCAATCAGTTCAATATTCAGATACTTCATTAATGCTATCCAATCGATTAAAGATTTCTGATTCTGCCACAATGCTTAGTGGTTATGCAAAGAGTGGACAATCCGTAAAGTATGCAGATACTTCTTCCATGTTAAATGGTTATTCAAAGACAGGTCAATCGGTTCAATATGCTGATACTTTATTAATGCTATCCAATCGTTTAAAGATTTCCGATTCGGCTACAATGCTTTCTGGCTATGCGAAGAGCGGCCAATCAGTTCAATATTCGGATACATTATTGATGCTATCCAATCGTTTAAAGATTTCTGATTCAGTCACAATGCTTTCTGGCTATGCAAAGAGTGGGCAATCGGTTAAGTATTCAGATACAGCTTCTATGTTTACTGGTTATTCGAAAACAGGACAATCAGTTCAATATGCTGATACTTCATTAATGCTGTCAAATCGATTAAGAATTTCTGATTCTGCTACAATGCTTACTGGATATGCAAAGAGCGGCCAATCGGTTCAATATTCGGATACTGCATTGATGCTATCTAATCGTCTAAAGATTTCAGATTCAGTCACAATGCTTTCTGGCTATGCAAAGAGTGGGCAATCGGTTAAGTATTCAGATACAGCTTCTATGTTTACTGGTTATTCGAAAACAGGCCAATCAGTTAAATATTCAGATACTTCATTGATGTTATCCAATCGTTTGAAGATTTCTGATTCAGCTACCATGTTGAATGGGTATGCGAAGAGCGGCCAATCAGTTCAATATTCGGATACTGCCTTGATGCTATCTAATCGATTAAAGATTTCAGATTCTGCTACAATGCTTACTGGTTATGCAAAAAGTGGGCAGTCGGTTAAATATTCGGATACAGCTTCCATGTTTACTGGCTATTCGAAAACAGGACAATCAGTTCAATATGCTGATACTTCATTAATGCTGTCAAATCGATTAAGAATTTCTGATTCTGCTACAATGCTTACTGGTTATGCGAAGAGCGGTCAATCAGTTCAATATTCAGATACTGCATTGATGCTATCTAATCGATTAAAGATTTCTGATTCAGCCACAATGCTTACTGGTTATGCAAAGAGTGGTCAGTCGGTTAAATATTCAGATACAGCTTCTATGTTTACTGGCTATTCGAAAACAGGACAATCAGTTCAATATGCTGATACTGCATTAATGCTGTCTAATCGATTGAAAATTTCAGATTC
>CALRUV010000241.1:0-5647 GCA_943371455.1 Chitinophaga pinensis
CCAATAGTTCCGGATAATAAAATCCACGATCACCTGCCATGCCACAACAGCCCAGTCCAACAGGAATCACTGTTTTTACTGATGTTTCTTTACCTATTTTTTCCAGTTTATGTTGCAGGTTCATTTTATTTACTGAGCAAACCGGGTGAAGAACGATTTCTTCTTTTTTGTTTTTTATATTCAGTCGGGGTAATAGTATATCCGCTGCAAAATCAATACTATCCAGTATTTGAATGGAATCAAATTTTTGTTGATTGGCTTCCGTTAAATAGGGTCGGCTACTTAAAAGGGAACTGGTGCAAGAGGTAATATCTAATACCACCGGAATTTTTCCTTCATTGGTCCATTGCCAGATTTCTTCCATTGTATGGTTGACGGCTATTTTATAAGCCTCTGAAAATCCTTTGGAAGAAAATGCCTGTCCGCAACATTTACCTGCTATATTTTTTGGGATAATTATATTCAGTGCCACTTTGTTAGCTAATTGCATAACCGTATCGGTTATTGAAATATTTTTCTCTGCATCACCGCCCATCATGCGCGTCATGCATGCCGGAAAATAAATAATATCTGCAAGTGCTGTATCATTTTTTTGCAAAATTAGCGGACCGTTCAATTGTTTAGACCAGATGGGGAATGACGGAAATACCTTATGCATAGTATTAGTAATACGGTACATCGTGTTCTTTCCAAAAACAGTATTCATCACTTTTCCAGTTCTTAAAGCAAACTTTACGGTGCTTTCTATCAAACCAAAATATGCAGCAATATTTTTTGCCTGTGCATTAGCAAATGCCGAGTGGTTTTCTTTCCGCAATCTTTTTACCAGATCGCCTGTATTGATGTTTACCGGGCATTCCGTAGCACACAACCCATCAACGGCACAGGTGTCTAAACCATAATGCTGATAATCTTTGAGAATTTCTTCATAGCCAGCTTTATCGCCCAAAGACTTCATCCTGGCAAGGGTTCTGCGCAAAACTATTCTTTGTCGCGGTGTTAAGGTATAATCTCTGCTGGGACATTTATTTTCACAATAACCACACTCCACACATTTATCCACTTCTTCTTCTACAACGGGCAGGGACTTAATGTTTTTGATATGGCATTTTTTATCATCGTTGATGATCACACCAGGATTTAAAATATTATCCGGGTCGATCAGTTTTTTTAATGCCTGCATGATGGCATAGCCTTCATCGCCCCATTCATCCTGCACATAGGGTGCTATTTGCCGGCCGGTTCCATGTTCTGCTTTTAAGGAGCCCTTGTATTTTTGAATGATGAGTGCTGCCAGCTCATCATTGAATTTTTCAAACTGCTCTATCTCTGTTTGTGTAGCTACCGGTTGCGAAACCAAAAAATGAAGGTTGCCTTCTTTGGCGTGACCAAATACAATAGCATCATGGTAATGGTGGCGGATAAAAAGTTGTTGCAGGTCAACAATAGCATCTCCTAATTGATCTATTGGAACGGCAACATCTTCTAACATCACAGAAGTGCCTTTGGCCCTAACGGCTGCAACAGAAGGGTACATGCCCTTTCTTAATTTCCAGTATAAAGTTTGCAGAGCAGGTGCTTCCGTAAAAGCGGTCTGGTGTATTAAAGGCAGTTGACCAATAGTATCAGAGGCCAGTAAATATTTTTGATCCAATCCTTCCTGTGTATCTGCCTGGTATTCGCATAAAATGCAGGCAGCATTTTCGGGTAATGATTGTATAAATGCAGGTGTGCCTTCCTGATTTTCGATTGAGTGGAGAGCTGCCCTATCCATCAGTTCCAATGCCTCCACCTGGGTAGCCTTTAGTGGAACGATGGCATCGCAGGCAGATTTCGGAGAATCAAAAAACAAAAGACCTGTTTTCTTGAAAGGCTTGTCTGCAATGGTTTTCAGCGAAGCTGCTGCAATAAATGCCAGGGTACCTTCCGCGCCAATGAGTAAATGGGCCAGTATATCCAGTGGATGTTTAAAATCTATAAAAGCGTTGATGCCATAGCCCACCGTATTCTTCATTCTGTATTTGCGGCGGATATTAGCAAGCAAAGGATCGTTTTGAAAAATTCTTTCGCGCAGAGCCAGGATGCCTTTATGAATAGATGCTGATGCTATTTCAAATTTTGCATAATCTTCTTGAATACCTGTATTATAAAATTGGCCATCCGGTAAAATAAATTGGATATGCTCTAAAGTGTGGTAAGAATTATCTGTAACACCACAACACATACCGCTTGAATTATTGGAGAGGATACCTCCCATCATAGCAGAGTTGATAGATGCCGGGTCGGGCCCTATTTTTCTGCCATATTTTTTTAAGAGCCTATTAATAGCAGTGCCGGTAATACCGGGTTGTGTAAGAATGCTTGCGCCATTTTCCCTAACTGCTGCATCAGACCAATGCCTGCTGAGGTCTACCATGATGCCGTCTGTAACGGATTGCCCAGATAAACTGGTGCCTGCTGTTCTGAAAGTAAGGGAGGTTTTGTTTTTTTTAGCGATGAGAAATAATTGTGTTACTTCTTTGGTATCAACTGGAAAAACAATGGCCTTAGGAACCAATTGGTAAAACCCGGCATCACTGGAATAAGCGTGCCTTTCAATGAGTTGGTGCTTTAATCTTTCTTTTGGGAAAACAGCTTCCAGATCCGTGATCAATGCCATAGGGTAAAGTTACAAATATCCTTCTGTACCGTTTACGATCTCTCCATAATCTACCAGTAACTCTTCGCCTGTTTTTATTTCCCTGATGGCTTCAAAATAAGCGCCTTCATCCACTGATCTAATATTCGGATCGCTGGAATGGTTGAGGTAATTGGCCATATCCATCACTTTGCAGCCATATTCGGGAATATAATAATGGGTATCGTTATAGAGATAATAGGTTTCAATAAAATTTTTGCTATGTTCTGGCAGTGCAGCCACTTCTTCAAAACTCAGCTCGATCCATTGCGTATTATTTTTCGAGAATAGGCTTTTACAACCTTTCGGAATATCGCAGATGGCAAACACACCAATCCCATGCACAGCAGAAGGCTGAAGTGCAATAAAGGTTTCCTGTGCTAATTCATACAGCAGTTCCTTCTTATTCATTCTTGTCTTTCTTAGCGTTCCTTCCCGCCCGCAAAGCTAAGGCGAGCGCCGCGTGCTTTCGTGTGCAATTACTTTTCACACAAAGGCACTAGGGCACAGTAAATGATTAACTAGTTTAATAGTACAACAAGTTAATCATTTATCAACTGTGCAATTAAGCTGGTCCAACCTGTCTGGTGACTAGCCCCCAACCCCGTTCCACTATCTCCATGAAAATATTCATAAAATAAAACCAGGTGCCGGTTTTCTTCTTTCTGGTAAAACCAGTTCTCATCGCCATGCAATTTGCGTTCATTTTTTTCATCCAGTTCAAATAGGCTGATCACACGTTTGGATAATTCGTGCGCTACTTCTTTCAATTCCATATATTTTCCTGAACCGGTTGGGTATTCGATATTCAAATCACCTTCATAAAACTCCCCGAATTTTTTAATGCTCTGGATGATGAGGTAATTGATGGGCATCCAAACAGGTCCGCGCCAATTACTGTTACCGCCAAAGAAATCGGAAGTAGAATCGCCCGGATCATATTGTATGGAATATTCAACGCCCTCAAGTATTACCGAGTAAGGATTTTTTTCATGGTATTTGGATAGTGCACGGATACCGCCATCGGAAAGAAATTCTGTTTCACATAAGAGCCGTTTTAATAAAGCTGTTAATTTATTTTTGGGAATCAAAGAGATCAGTGTTTTTTCTTCATCGGCTACTTCTTCATTGGGCCAGAATTTATTATTACGCAGCCGGTATTGTTCAAACCAGGTAATGCGTTTGGTAAAGTCTTCCAGTTTCTGCAATACTTTTTTCTCTATCACCGAAACGGCAAAAAGAGAGGTTAGTCCAACAATGGATTGAATCCGCAATTGTATGGGTGTATTTTTTTTCAATCCCAGGGAATCATAAAAAAACTGGTCTTCTTCATTCCATAGTCCCAGTTGGTTAAGGGCTTCTGCTATCAAAACAAAATGTTCAAAGAACTTGGTGGCGCTGTCTTCAAAAGCATCATCGTGCATGGCTATTTCTATGGCCATGTCCATCAGGTTAAGGGCGTACATACCCATCCAGCTGGTACCATCTGCCTGTTCCAGTTCAGCTTCACTATGTAATTGCATGCTTCTGTTAAACACACCAATATTATCTAGACCGAGAAAGCCGCCTTCAAAAATATTATTGCCATTGGGGTCTTTTCGGTTGATCCACCAGGTAAAATTGATGATGAGTTTGTGGAATGCTTTTTTCAGAAAAGAGATATCTCCTTTGCCTGTTTTATTTTTTTCGATCTGGTAAACCTGTAAGGCTGCCCATGCATGAACCGGTGGGTTAACATCGCTGAAATTCCATTCATAGGCGGGTAGTTGTCCATCTGGTTTCATATACCATTCGCGCATCACCAGAATGATCTGGTGTTTGGCAAATGTGGGGTCAATCATGGCCATGGGCACACAATGAAAAGCCAGATCCCAGGCTGCATACCAGGGGTATTCCCATTTATCGGGCATCAGGATGATATCCTGGTTTTTCAGGTGCAGCCAGTCGTGGTTCCTGCCCTTTGCGCGGTGTCCGCTCACATGTGCAATGCCGTCGGGTTCGTTTAGCCAGCGTTCAATATCGAAATAATAATATTGCTTACTCCACAATAAACCGGCCAATGCCTGCCGCTGAATATTTTTAAGATCATCAGAAAGCTGCGGGGCGATGATGGTATCATAAAATTCTGCCGACTCTTGTTTTCTTTGTTCAAAAATATCGGTAAAGCCTTTGGTAAAAGGCGATTCCATCAAGATATCTGTTAAGCGTAAATAGATCGTTTTGGTTTCGCCTGCTTCTATATCATACTGATAAACTGGTGCAAATTTGGTTCCCGATTTTTTATGGCTTAGTACTTCCTTGTTTTTTCCATGAATGATGGCATCATGAAATGCATCTTTCACAAAGGGAGTGGCATTGGGTTTGCCGAACAGCTTTTGCGTATTGGTTTCGTTTTCGGTGAAAAAAGTATCCTTGGCTTTTTGGTAATAAAGGTAATAAGAACCTAATCTTTCGTGCACTGCTTTTACCAGGTTATCTTTATTGATGGCTATGATAGAAGGCTTCATATCCATGCCACGCGACTGCCAGCGGTTGAAGAACCATAAGGTAGGTAAAACGGTTATCGGTGCCGCAGCTTTGCCTCGGTTGGTAATATCTATCTTGATACCGATATCTTTTCGGTTGATCTTAGCATAGGTGATCAATACATCAAAATAAGCGTCATCATCAAATACGCCAGTATCCAGAATTTCATATTCTGTTTCTTTTTTACTCCTGGTTTTGTTTTTAGCGATCAGATCCTCATAAGGAAAGGCGTTTTGCGGATACTTATAAAGCATCTGCATATAATAATGAGAAGGGAGGTTATCTAAGTAATAATAGAGTTCTTTTACATCTTCGCCGTGGTTGCCTTCGTTATTACCCAGGCCAAAGAGCCTTTCCTTTAAAATACTGTCTTTACCATTCCATAGTGAAATGGCAAAACAGAGATTGCCGAAAAAGTCGCTGATGCCACCTAAACCATCTTCG
>CALRUV010000242.1:0-5643 GCA_943371455.1 Chitinophaga pinensis
ACCCATAAGATTAGTAAAAAATGGTCGACAGGATTATTATTGCATGATGACTTTTTTTATAACAAGCAATTAGACTTTAACAAGGATGGATTCCGGGATATGCCAACAGGCAATCAGTTGAGTTTGGTGAATCGGTATAAGTATGATGATGCGAATGGCTTTCTTGTGCAATTTGGTTTTAAGTTATTAAAGGATGATAAAACGGGTGGACAGTCAGCTTTCGAACCCTCAAAAGATAAGGGTACAAACAATTATTATGGATTGGGCATTAATACTGAACGCTACGAGGGATTTGCCAAAATCGGCTATGTGTTTCCGCAGCAGAAGTTTAAGAGCATTGGGTTACAATTGGCAAGCATTGCCCACAATCAAAATGCCTATTTCGGATTTACCAATTATAGTGGCAAACAGAATAGCTTCTATGGTAACCTGATCTATCAATCCATCATTAATACCACCGAACATACTTTTAGAACAGGGTTAAGTTTTCAGTACGATAAATTCCACGAAATTTTTAAGTTGGATCATTACAATCGTATAGAAATAGTGCCTGGTGCATTTTTTGAATATACTTTTAAACCCTCTGAAAAGTTTAGCATGGTTTCGGGATTGAGGTTAGACAATAATAACCTTTACGGAACTTTCTTTACTCCACGATTGAATTTCCGGTACGAACCTGTTAACGGAACTGTGTTTCGGGTTAGTGCAGGACGCGGACAAAGAACTGCTAATATTTTTGCAGAGAATACCAGTGTTTTTGTAAGTGCCAGGCAGGTATTGATCGGCTCCAATGCACCCGCAACAGGTGCTTATGGTTTGCAGCCGGAGATAGCCTGGAATAAGGGTATCAGCATGGACCAGAAATTTCGTCTGTTTGATAATGATGCGATGCTAAGCCTGGATTTTTTCAGGAATGATTTTACAAACCAGGTGATTGTAGATATAGAGAATCCCCGTGAAGTAAAATTCTATAACCTTAATGGAAAATCGTATTCCAATAGTTTTCAGGCTGAAATAACCATGACACCTGTTCAAAAATTAGAACTCAGGATGGCGTACAGGTATTTTGATGTGAAAGCAACCTATGGCAATCAATTATTGCAAAGGCCTTTTATAGCAGCCAACAGGGCATTCATCAGTTTGGATTATACCACATTTAATAACTGGAAATTTGATTACACCCTAACATATAATGGTCAGAAACGAATTCCCGGAACAGCCGCAAATCCAGCTGCTTATCAAATTACAACGGCATCGCCAGATTATATTCAAATGCATGCGCAGATCAGCAAAACGGTTGGTAATAAGCATCCCATGGACTTTTATATTGGGGCAGAAAATCTTACCAACTTTTTTCAACAGGGAGCGATCATAGCAGCCGATCAGCCATTTGGGAAGTATTTTGATGCATCCATGGTATGGGGACCAATTAGTGGGAGGATGTTGTATTTTGGTTGGCGGATGAAAATAAAATAATTTTAATCTACGAAGTGTCTCCCGATAGGGGGACACTTCGCTTAGGAACTTTTCTATAGTTGCCTAAAATGCCAACTTTTTACTGGCCATTAAAAATAAGCTCAGTCAAAATTGGGTAAGTTCTAAAAAATTACTTTCTAAAATAGGTAGAATTTACAATCCTCCATTTATCTGAATGCCTTTTTTCACCGATTGCTTATAGTCTTTTGGAGTTTTACCTGTCATCTTTTTAAATAATCTTGAAAAATAAAATGAATCATCATAGCCCAATTTATTGGCAACTTCACCAACCCTAAGATCTGTTTGACTCAATAACTGGCAGGCGTAATGAATTTTTAATTTAATAAAATACTCTATCGGTGAAACCCCGTTTATCTTTTTAAAGATGGAAGAAAAATGCGAACTTGAGTAATTTATTTTTGTTGCAAGTTCTTCTACTGATAGCAATTTGTCAATATTAGACTTCATATATTCAATAGATTTGGCAATTGGATTTTCTTTTTTAACAGAAGCGTTTTGATTTGGCTGGCAAAGGAAGAATGTAAGAAATCGGTATAGGCAAAGATTGGCAAATGCTAAATTGTTTTCGGTTAATCCAGACTCGAGGGCATAATACATATCTGCCCATTGGTCAATAATTTTTTGGTCATGAATGATACTGGTTGGTTTTATAAAGTCTTCAGTATTCATCCATTTGTTTAATGATTTTACCATGTTTCCGCTAAAATGTATCCAATAAATGGTCCAGGGATTGCGCAAGTCTGCCTGGTAAATATGAAATTTTCCTGGAGGTAAAATGAAAAATTGATTTGGTTGCAAAACATAACTGTCTTTTTCGGTCTGGTAATGACCCTTTCCTTCTACGCAGTATATTAAAATATTGTCAGCACAACCATAAGGGCGTTCCCTGTAATGAAATTTTGCTTTTGGGAAAAAACCGATATGGGTAATAAATAAATTATTTAAGAATTCTTGTTTTCTTAGTTGTTTAACTACAACTTCCCTGGGAATATTGATCTGTAGTTCACCCGAAAATCCATCTTTTATTTTTCTTAAATGCATGGGAATAGGGAGAAAAATCGTTATAAATACATGAGTGGTATAAACACACATCCGTAATATATATTTTATTTTTCAAATTTTCTTCTCTTGTAATCGTTTAATTGTCCATATTTTTCATTTTATAATCTATTTTAAAATCAAGGTCTAACACTATTTTAGAACTGTGTTACTAAAGGTTGGATAGTAGTTTTTAAGTCAAAGTGTTTTTATTAATTTAAAGTTTAGGTGAAAATTATAACTCTTATAAAGCTTATTGATAACAAAATGCAACTCATGTTATGAAAATATCTATAACTTTTTTATTATCTATAGTACTAAGCTCTATCTTGAATGCACAGGAAGAGAATTCTTTAAAACATTGGTATAAAACTCCTGCAAATAAATTAGCGCAGTTATAAAAATAAAAATATTTCAAGAATCCTATTTTTTTCGAGCCATTTCTTTGCACAATAATTATGACAATTATGAAAAAAATATTAATTAGTCTTTTATTGGTTACCTCATTAGATGATGTAGATGCCCAATTGCGTTTACCAAATTTCTTTGGCGATAGTATGGTGCTGCAAAGAGACAAACCGATTGCTGTTTGGGGTTGGGGCCAGAGAGGAGAGAAGATTTCAGTTCAGTTTCATAATCAATCTCTTTCAACAGTGGTTGGTGATAATGGAAGCTGGCGGGTAGATCTGGCTGAAGAAAAAGCTGGCGGTCCTTATAGTTTGTTGGTAAAAGGTAACACCCAGATCGAATTTAAAGATGTTCTAGTTGGCGATGTATGGGTATGTTCAGGTCAGTCAAATATGGAATTACCGTTGTCTAATACAAATAATAGCATTACAGAAATAGAGGCTGCAAACTACCGGTTAATCCGGCACCTTAAAATTCCCAGTACTGTTGCATTTAATCCTGAAGTAGATATCAGGGCTGGTAACAGATGGCATAGTGCCAATCCTAAACATGTAAGTGGTTTTACTGCTGTTGGTTATTTTTTCGCTTTGAATTTATATCAGGTACTAAAGATTCCAATCGGTTTGATCAATACAACTTGGAGTGGAACAGAAGTTGAAACCTGGACTAGTGGCGATGCCTTTAGTAGCAGCGAGGAATTTAAGGATTTAGACAAGGAAATCAGAAATGTAAATTTTGATTCTCTTGCAAAAGTCTATGAGAGTCTTACAGAGGCCAAAATAAAAAAAATGCAAGGTTCCTTACCAACCCCATCAGCTGTTATCGCTTGGAAAGAGCCAGGGTTCAACGACTCACAATGGCCCGAAATAAAACTTCCGGGTCATTGGGACGCTCAAGGTTTAGCCGATCTTGATGGTATTGTTTGGCTTCGTAAAACTATCATCTTAACGGCAGAACAAGTGGCTTCTGGTGCTAATCTTTCGCTTGCTATGATTGATGATAATGATGAAACCTATATAAATGGATTAAAAGTAGGTGCTACGCAAGGCAACAATCAGAAAAGAATTTATAGGGTACCTCCCGGTATTTTAAAAGTGGGTGTAAATACTATTGCCATAAGGATAGAAGATGTAGAAGGAAATGGCGGTTTGTATGGAGATGTATCCAAACTTGCAATGCAATTTAATGGAAGTTCGGTATCACTAAATGGTAACTGGAAATTCCAACTGGCATCTGTCACGAATGCTGCATCAGTAAATCCCAATAGTTTCCCCTCCTTATTATTTAATGGTATGGTAAATCCACTGATACCATTTAGTATTAAAGGTTTTATTTGGTATCAGGGAGAGAGAAATGCCAATGCCGGCCGTTCTTATCAGTATCGCAAGGCATTCCCGCTGATGATTAACGATTGGCGAAGTCACTGGAAACAAGGCGATTTCCCATTCTATTTTGTACAACTTTCCAGTTTCAATTACAATAACGGAAATAGTCAGAAAGGCAGTGCATGGGCTGAACTTCGCGAGGCGCAAACTATGGCACTATCTTTACCAAATACAGGAATGGCAGTTACCACCGATATCGGAAATGCCAAAGATATTCATCCACGAAATAAACGGGACGTAGGAAAACGGTTGGCGCTGGTGGCCTTACATCATACCTACCGAAAAAATGTTGAATACACCGGACCATTATTTCAGTCGATGAATGTTAATGGTAAGGAAGTGACACTTTCTTTTTCGCATAATGATGGAATGAGAACTCAGGAGCAAGATGGCGTATTGTTAGGCTTTGAAATAGCAGGTGAGAACCAACTCTTTTATAAAGCATATGCTCGTATAAGTGGAAAAAAGGTGATTGTCTCTGCACCAGAAATAACAATACCCTTTGCTGTTCGATATGCTTGGGCCGATGATGCTGGTTCTGCTAATCTCTTTAATCAATCAGGTTTGCCCGCTGTTCCCTTCCGAACTGATAACTGGCCGGGAATTACGATCGATGGTAAATACCAGATAAAATGGAAATAAAAAACGAAATGTCAATTTTTTTAATTGCCCAATTCCTTACTTATAAATAGCTTTTCCTAAGTTCTCATCATTTTTTCTTCAGTCCTATTTAGTAAGTAAATCGCTGAATAATAAGCTGGTGTATTTATTTAGCAAAAACAGAATCTTAGATTAAGAGTTAAATGTTGAAGTACATTTTTCTTTTTTTTGGTAAGCCATAATCCTAATTTTCAATTTACATTTATCATAGAATAGTCCATATTATACATGGAATTATCTATACTTCTTTCTTTTTAACTATTATATTTTTACTAGGCTCATTACTGATTGCTAATTCAAAAAGAAAAATATGAAAGTTACAACCAAACTTCTGTTGCTAATCATATTAGCGGGTCTGCATTTTTCTTCTTTTGCTCAAGAGAAAATATCGAAAATTATCTCCGGAACTATTTTATCAAGTGATAATAAGTCAGCACTAAAAGGTGTTTCTGTTGTTTTGAAAGGGAAGACGAATGGGGTACAAACCGATGACAAAGGACAATTTAGTATTAAAGCTGATGTAGGTGATGTTCTGGTAGTATCTAGTATCGGATTTACAACACAGGAAATATCGGTGGGGAGTGAGAGCCGCTTCTCAATCACGCTTGTCGCATCTGTTTCCATGGCCTCAGGTTCTTTTTACTCAAACCATAGG
>CALRUV010000243.1:0-5616 GCA_943371455.1 Chitinophaga pinensis
TTTCAGGGAGATGGACGATCCGCAATTATTGCCCATTATGCTGCGCAGTTATGAATCTCTGGAAGGCACAAAACTTTATTTCGGCAAAGTACAATCTATCCGAAAATATTTTATCCACGGACAAAATGGTCCTGAAGGAAGATTGAAAATTGAGGCGGATAACAAACAACTCTATGACCTGCCCATCGCAGCCCTTGCATCTTTGGGTATGTAGTTTTTAGTTGAAATAGGAAGCAGGAATAGAACGCCACATACCATGTGAGAGGTTTCCACTTAAAATTTCGTATATCAGATAAATTGGCCAAAAAATATAATGGATGATGGCCAGTATAATGGAATGATTGAAAAACCAACTGATCATTACGGCATAAATGCCTAATAAAAAATAGAGAAAGCCTGATCCACTTTTATTCATGGTAGTTGTTTAAGTACTTTAAAGTTCCTGAATCCCGCTCAATATTTCTTATTTAGTTTTGTAGAGAACCAGATGTGAGGCTAAAAACGGAATAAAAATTTACCAGCCAATACTTCGATAGCTATGGAGGAAGCAAATCTAAGTTCTCCATCTACCTGAATTGCAAGTTCTTTTTTGCATTGTATATTAAAAGAACTGCCCATTCTATGAATGATATAAGGGAGGTGCATGTGCTTGCCTTTTTGGATCCAGGGAAGGTATTTGAGTCTTTTCCAAACAGGCAGTTTTTTGCAGAGTACCATATCCAATTTGCCATCATCAATAGCAGCATCAGGCGCAACAAAAAATCCACCACCCGATCTGTTGGAGTTAACCACCATCACTAGTAAAAACTTTTCCTGCCATTTTTCGTTACTTGCTTGAATTGTATAATGATACTCTTTGAAAAAGAAAATTTTTTTGATCACTGCCAGCAGGTAACCAATATGCCCACCAAGTATCCGGATCTTATTCATCGAATCAAGGACCTCACCATCAAAGCCCACACCCAAACAGTTGATGAAATACAGATCATTGCATTTGCCAATATCTACTTTTTTGATGCCTGCCGTTAAAACCTGTTCCAGCTGGGCTTCCCGGCTTTTGTTGCCATATAAACGCCAGGAAAAATCATTACCTGTACCTCCTTTAAAAATAGCGAGGGGCTTGGTACAATCAGGGTATTGGTTGATGAAATAATTGATGGTGCCATCACCGCCAATTAACCAGACATCTGAAAAATCCTCCAATTCAACAGGCCATTTTTTCTGGAAAATAGTGGCTCTGATATTTCTTTGTTTTAATGATTGTGCAAGCCAATTTGCCTGCTTTGCAGACTGGCCATTACCTGCCCTTTCATTTTCTAGTATGGCTACATGGGTGATCAGCATCTTCGTTATAGAAAGCTACCAATATTTTACTGATCCTGTTTGCTAAAGCTTGATAGCAGGCAATTGCGGCCAATCATAAGCTTCGTTTTTCTGTTTGTTTTCAGGATGCGGCTTATTGGTACGAATGCTGAAAACTGGCCAATAGCTAAGTTCTTCAGAAGGCAATTCATAATCCAGGATTTTTCTGTACCTGGTTTCATCCAAATTACCTAACCATTTTTGGGCAATTTCCAGTGGAAGAAATAATGGCATGCGACCAGCATTATCACCACCATTGTGTATTTGTTGCATCAGTTTGTTTGCGGGTCTGGTAATGATGGTAAAAGTCCATCTCTTAATCATTTCACCAGAATGGGTATCGGGTAATTCTGCAACAGAATATAAACCCGGTAAATAAAACAGAGATTGTTTGGGGAAACTTACAAAATAAGGCACTTTTTTTTTCCAGCCATTGATCTCCCTGTGCTCATAAATACCGGATACGGGTACGAGGCATCTTCTCTCCCTGATCTTAAACCAATATGATGTTCTATCATCCAGGATCCGTTCGCTGCGGGCGTTGAGCATAGTAAGGCGCTGACGCTGAAATGCATTTTCTTCCTTGATATAAAAGGGAATACAACCCCATTCCATGAGTTTGAGGTGGGGTTTTTGGTCGTCTCTGTTTTGGTAAATAATGGGCTGTTCTTTAAATGCATGTCCCTGAATGTGAACAGTAGCATCAAAATGGATGATAAGTTGTTCCTCTTCAATGATATTGGGAAAATCTTCCTGGATGGTTTGCATCTTGGCAGTAAACGCAACATCATAGCACATAGATAGCTGTTTTGTCTATAAAATTATTCATTGTTTGATCGCAGACAATTATTTTTCCCGAAGGAGTCTTGGCAAATCTTTCATAGGAAATTTTCATTTGTATCCTGCGTTTAAAATTATTAACTGCTTTCTATACCTATCTAATTTTACATTATCTTACCTCAAACTCCTACCTATGCGATCTCTGATCCTTTTGTTTTACCTCTTATTTTGTTTGGGTCCCATTGCTGCGCAAAAAAATGGGGATGCATTTAAACTGGTATGGGCAGATGAATTTACAAAAGAAGGCAGGCCTGATGAAAAAAACTGGAAATATGAAAAGGGTTTTGTTCGAAACCATGAAGCCCAATTTTACCAGCCCGAAAATGCTTTTTGTGCAAAGGGATTATTGGTGATAGAAGCCAGGAAAGAGCATAAGGCAAATCCAATGTTTGTTGCGGATAGTAAGGACTGGCGAAAAAGTCGTTCTGACATAGAATTTACATCTGCCTGTTTAATTTCAAGAGGATTGCAGCAATGGCAATATGGTCGTTTTGAGATTAGAGCCAGGATACCTGTGCAGTTTGGTTATTGGCCTGCCTGGTGGACATTGGGCATCGAAAAAAACTGGCCGGCAAATGGTGAAATTGATATCATGGAATTTTATCGCGGCAGGTTATTAGCCAATATTGCCTGTTTGGGTAAGGATAAAAAGCCGGAATGGTTTAGTAATAAATTCTCCGTTGATTCTTTGGGCGGAAAACAATGGGCAGATCAATTTCATATTTGGCGGATGGACTGGGATGAAAGTTTTATTACATTATGGTTGGATAACCAGGTTTTGAATAAAGTGTCAGTTGATTTGCTTCAAAATAAGGATGGAAGCGGCTTCCAGCCCTTTAAGCAACCCCATTTTATGTTATTGAATCTAGCCATTGGGGGCGATAATGGGGGAGACCCTGCTGGTTCCGATTTCCCGGGAAGGATGGAAGTGGATTATGTACGTGTTTACCAAAAAAAATAAGCGGTTTGCCATTTAATGCACTCCCTTCATTTGAAAAGAATCCCGTAAGTTTATTAATAAATATTTTTATGAGTGCTGCTAAAAAAATTCTGCTCATTACCGGTGATGCCGGCGAAAGTTTTGAAATATTGTATGCCTCACATCGTTTGCGCGAAGCAGGCTATGAGCCAGTGATAGCAGCACCTTCCGTTAAACAAATGAACCTGGTGATACATGATTTTGAACAAGGCTGGGATACTTATGTGGAACGTAAGGGTTATATGGTTGCGTCTGATATTTCCTTTGATGAAGTAGATACCACACAGTATGAAGCTGTATTGTGTCCCGGAGGAAGGGCACCCGAATATCTGCGTAATGATGCCAGGGTGATCAGTATTGTAAAAGAGTTTTACCATAGTGGCAAATTTGTATTCGCGATCTGTCATGGTTCGCAGATCTTGGTAACTGCCGGATTGGTGGATAAAAGAAAGATAGCCTGTTATGAGCATGTAAAATTTGAAGTAGAGAGTTGCGGCGGTGTTTATGAACCTGTGCTGGAAGCCATACAGGATGGAAAGATCGTAACGGGAAAAACCTGGCAGTCGCACCCAGAGTTCTATCAACTGGTATTCAAATGTCTCTCCGAAAAATAAACTTTTCCTCGCGTTTCTTTGCGTCTTCGCGCCCTTGCGGTTAATCCCTAACCGCAAAGCCGCAAGGACGCAAGGGTTCGCAAGGATTTTTTTGAAAATGATTATTTACAAAAATTATACGCAGGAAACCCTGGATCAGCAATACAATAACCGCTACAATGTGCCGGATCATGAGCGGCATTTGAAGGACTGGGAGGAATTGGGTAAAGAAGCTGGTGCAACAATCCCTTTCGTGAAAAATATTGCTTATGGTGATCTCTCTAGAGAAACCCTGGATATTTTTCCGGCAGAAAAGCCGAATGCCAAAGTGATGGTATTCATTCATGGCGGCTATTGGTATAAGAATACAGCCGCGGATTTTTATATGATCGCAAAAGCTTTTCGGAATTATCATGTCACTACCGTTTTGGTAAATTATCCATTGATGCCGGAATATCCGATGGAACAGTTAGTGCATTCCTGTAGTAAAGCTATTAGCTGGGTTTACAAGAATATAGCTGCTTATGAGGGAGATCCTGATCAGATCTATGTTTCAGGCCATAGTGCTGGTGGTCATCTGGCAGCTATGATGCTAACCACTAACTGGTCATCATTCCACCTGGAAATGGGTAATGACACACTGAAAGGCGTTTTTGCCATTAGTGGGTTGTATAACCTCCTTCCTGTTCAAAAATGTTATGTAAACGATGTTTTACAAATGGATGAGGCAAGTGCTTTTAGGAATAGTCCAGTAAACTTGTCAGCTTATTCAAAATGCCCCTTATTTTTGGCTTATGGTGGGGTTGAAACTGCTGAATACAGGGAACAAAGCAAAGAGTTATTTCAGCGATGGAATACGGATGGGAATAACAGGCAATTGTTGGAAATAAACGGTACTGATCATTTTTCTATTTTGGCAACCATGCTGGATGCGCAGTCAGTTTTACATCGTAAAATCTTGCAAATGATGCATATCTTATAGAAAATTGAACCATTCACAAGTAATGCAAATGGCATTGCTTTTCAACTTTTTGGGTGCTGGAATGGCTATATAAATAGCATATATGTTATATATTATAAATTAAATATATAAAATAGGTACATGGCTAATAAATTGTTAGACATAAATGCCTCAGAAAGTGATTATTTTATACATTCGCATGATTACCAAATTTATAGGTGGTTCCGGTAGCGTAACTAATTGATTTATTTAAGGCAAGGCCAATTTAAAATCCATAATGGAAATTCTAAATAAGTATATCTATAATCCTGAAACGGATCTTCTCGGAAAGGGTGGTTTTGCCACTGTGTATAAGGCATATGATAAAATACTGGAGATGGATGTTGCCCTGAAATTTTTTCATCCCCAGGATCAGGCCAATAAATACACCATCATCAATGAGATCAAGAAGGCCATTGTGCTGGCTCACCCAAATATTGTAAAGTATTATGGTATTGAAACCATGGTCAATAGAAACTTTCATGGCCAGGAAGAACAGGTACAAATTGGGGTAATGGAATATGTGCAGGAAGGGCAGATGAAGGTTTACCTTACCAATAACCCTGTTCCTATGTTTGAGTTGAGCAAATTGCTCATTGATGTGTTGGAGGGACTCAAATATTTACACAGCCAGGGAATCATTCACAGAGATATCAAGCCGCAAAATATTTTATTGGCGCGCGACAAACAGAACAGGTTAATAGCCAAGATAGCAGACTTTGGCATCAGTAAAGCGGCAGATGCCAACCAGGCAAGTGCTTCCTTATTATTGGGTACCATCGAATACATGGCACCGGAGCAGTTTAATCCGGAGAAATATGGCATCAATAAAAAAGTAGGGT
>CALRUV010000244.1:0-5611 GCA_943371455.1 Chitinophaga pinensis
AGGCTTTGCCATTGGCACTAAAAGATTGTACGATTATGTGAACGATAATCCTTCTATTCATTTTTTGGATATTGACTATGTAAACGACCCACACGTTATCAGAAGAAATCCCAATATGGTGGCCATCAATAGTGCTATTGAAGTTGACCTAACAGGCCAGGTTTGTGCTGATAGTATTGGTTCTACACAGTTCAGTGGTATTGGCGGTCAGATGGATTTTATGAGGGGATCTGCACTCAGTGATGGTGGGAAACCCATTATAGCCTTAACAAGCCGCACACACAAAGGAGTTCCCAGAATTGTTCCCTGCCTGAAAGAGTTCGCCGGGGTTGTAACTACCCGCGGACATATCCATTATGTGGTTACAGAATATGGCATAGCTTATCTCTATGGCAAAAATCTTCGTCAGCGTGCTAAAGCATTAATTGATATTGCCCACCCTGATGACAGAGAAGGATTAACCAAAGCTTGCTTTGAAAGATTCAAAAGATTTATTTAACTACTGATTGAATATTAGTAGCTGATAATAAAATCAGGAAAGTATCCGAAAATCCCTTTAATAAAAGCCTGAATTATAGGTACTTTTTTTGAAGGTTGAAGAGTACACTTTTGTCTATTTCATTTAATTGCCTTGTTGTATCTTGTAAAAAATGTCTTTTAAATGAACGGATAGCTGCTGTGGTATCTTTTACGTCATAGCCAATAATTCTGAGTGCCATAATGGGATTGAATTCTTGTGGAATTTCATCCCTTTGCTCATCAAACCATAATCCGAAACCCTTCTCAGCCAAAAGGCGCCAGGGGAAGCGATAATTGGGATCGTTCTTTCGGGTAGGTGCTATGTCGCCATGCCCAATAAAATTAGCAGAAGGGATAGTATGATCTTTCTTCAATTTATACAACAAACTGAGCAAGCTATTGATCTGTAAACTATCAAAAGATTCAAATCCTGTATTATCCAGTTCTATTCCGATGGAAGAAGAATTCACGTCTATCAAGTTTCCCCACCTACTGAGGCCGGCATGCTGCGCCCTGAAATAGTCATTCAGCATATGATGAACAGTTCCTTCTTTACAAATAACATAATGCGCACTTACGGCTGTTCTCGGTGTTGTAAAAGTTTGTAATGTTTGCGCACAGGAGTTTTGAGCAGTATGGTGTATGATAACAAAATTAGGTTTACGGATACCAAAATTTGTTGTGCCTACCCAATATGCTGGCGCTTTTATGGTATCATTACTGCTTATCAGTGGCTCCTCCCGCAACTGTTTGGCAATTGCTTTTACTTGCTGGCGATACGATAAATTGCTTTGTTTATATGGCCTGGCTGTGCAAGCAATTAACAAACAAAAAAGAAATATATAACTGGATATTTTGGTTAAACTATTCATCATTTTACAATTGATAATGCTGCTATTTCTTACACTGATTTTGTAGCATGTAATTTAAGCATCACTCTTTTATTTAAAAAATACAGCATCAAAATAGCCAATACCATTGATGCCATCACTACATAACCTAAAATATCATAACGTTCCAGTTTGCCAGATGTAGTTTGAACAACAATGATCCCAGCCAAAATGGAAGCAAACCCTCCGGAGATCTGTTGGGTGGATGCATTAATACTCATAAAAGCCCCTCTGTCTTTTGCATCCGGAATAGCCGTTAACAATGCTGAAGAAGAAATCATACGGGAAGTGATACCGATAAAAAGCACCGTATTTAAAGCAATTAATTGCCATAAAGGGGTTACCTCTAAATGCGTGTAAATACCTACCAGGGTTAATGATAAAAGGGAACCTAAAAAGAAAACTTTGAACTTGCCAATTTGGTCGCTGAGTTTTCCAATCAATGGACCAAATAAAATAGAAGCTATTCCAGTGATTAGGTAAATTAGGGGTAGATCTTGCAGTGTAATTCCCAGATTGTGGATACTAAATGCACTGCCAAATGGCATTAGCATAAATCCTCCTGTTGCTAATAAGGTGGTGGCAAAAAAGGCTTTAGCGTAATCGGGTCTTGTCATAGTATGCCATAAATGCAATAAGGCAGATTTATCTTGTTGTATTTTAAGGTGTTTGTCAATTGGCTTTAGTTTTAAAAACATAATAATACCCATGCATACCCCAACACCTGCAATCATCCAGAAAGGTGCATGCCATCCGAATTTATTAGCCAGGAGCAGTCCAATAGGTAAGCCCAACACCTGACTTGCAGCAAAAGACATCTGCACAAACCCCATTACCCTGCCCCTCACTTCTACTTTAAAAATATCTGTAATGATGGCAAAACTTACAGAGCCAATTACACCGCCAAAAATTCCGGTAATAATCCTGGCTCCCAATAATAATGGATAGTTGGGTGCTATGGCACATAATACAGTGCCCACTATAAATCCAGTATAAAAAAATAGTAATAATTTTTTCCTGTCAAATTTATCTGCAAATCCTGCTGTTAATAAACCGGAAGCACCTGCACTAAATGCATAGGCAGACACAACCAATCCAAATTGCGAGGTAGTTACTTTTAATGTATCCATCAAAATGGCACCCAGAGGTGATAAAACCATAAAATCAAGTACCACCGTAAATTGCAAAAATGAAAGAATGGCAATAACAAATACCTGGTAATTGGTGAATATTTTTTCCTTTTTCATTTTTTCAATAGCCATTATCCCTTTGTATTTGAAGCTAAAGATATCTATCCATTGGCATCAATGTACCATCTGACACTTATCTTTGAATTAAAACAGTCCATTATGTCTTTACAGCTAGGTAGAACAAGTTTTGGCGACCCCGCAAACAAGGGTAATATTTTATCCAGGGAAGAAGCTGAAGCCCTTTTTCATAATTGGGTAATCAATCCCAAATTAAAAGCTCATATGCTTCAGGTTGCACACCTGATGAGATGCTGGGCCGCCGAAAAAGAAGGTTTGGATGAGAATGACCAATGGAAATGGGAAATAGCCGGATTATTACATGATGCGGACTGGGATCAATGGCCAGATTTGCACTGTAAAAAAATAATAGAAGAACTGGAACAAAGAAATATAGATCCTGAAATTATTCATGCGATTGCTTCACATGGTCATTTACATTTTGGCGTTGAGCCTGAAACACAGATAGATAAAATGTTGTATGCCTTTGATGAATTATCTGGTCTGATACATGCTTATTCTTTGATGCGTCCTACAGGCTATGAGGGAATGGACTTGAAGGGCGTAAATAAAAGATTAAAAGAGAAGTCATTTGCGGCCAATGTATCCAGGGAAGATATTCATGACGCCTGCACCAGGGCTTCAATTCCTTTAGAAGAACTGGTTGGTTTTATCATTCCCAGGCAGGCTTTCATTTCATCAAACATCAACTTCTAATCATGAAAAGATTCAACATGCTTATGCTCATATGCTTCTTAGCATTTTGGGCAGATGCACAAAATATTTTATCGGTAAAAGATCAATCCAGGGTAACAGACGAAATACTTGCAGAACGTTTGAATTTGCTTTTGCCCAAATTGATGGATGCTGATAAAACAGACATGTGGGTTATCATATCAAGAGAATATAATGAAGATCCCGTTTTAAAAACCATGTTACCCGCTACCTGGCTTTCTGCCAGAAGAAGAACTATATTGGTCTTTTACAGAGATCAAAACAAAAACGTATTCGAAAAACTGGCCATTGCCAGGTATAATGTAGGCGATCAGATCAAAGCCTCCTGGGATATGGAAAAATTTCCTGATCAGTGGGATGCCTTAAAAGATATCATCCTGCAAAGAGATCCTAAAAAAATAGCCCTTAACTTTTCCGATTCCTATGCACATGCTGATGGGCTTACGTTTACAGAACAAAAGCAGCTGGCTGATAAATTACCTGAAGCATATAAACAAAGAATGGTAAGTGCTGAAAACCTTGCTGTTTCCTGGTTAGAAACCAGAACAGAAAGAGAACTTCAATTATATCCACAACTCATCCAAATAACACATGCTATTATTCAGGAAGGATTTTCAGAGAAAGTGGTGATGCCGGGTGTAACTACAACAGATGACCTGGTTTGGTGGTTTCGCCAAAAAATTCGAAACCTGGGTTTAGACACCTGGTTTCATCCTTCAGTAGCTGTTCAGAGAAATGATGCAGAAAATTTTGAACATTTACGCGCTTTTTCCAACAGACCCAAAGAAGAAATCATCAGACCCGGCGATTTGTTACATGTGGATATTGGCATAACCTATCTTAGATTGAATACCGATATACAGGAACATGCTTATGTTTTATTACCCGGCGAAAAAGCAGCACCCGTTTCTCTTACAGAAGCATTTAAAAAGTCAAATAGGTTGCAGGATATTTTAACCGAGCAATTTAAAACAGGAAAAACGGGCAATCAGGTTCTGGCAGATGCCTTAGAACAGGCCAAAAGAGAAAACATAAAAGCCTCCATTTATACACATCCTATTGGGTTTCATGGTCATGCTGCCGGCCCAACCATTGGTATGTGGGATCAGCAAAACGGCGTACCAGGATCCGGTGATTTTCCTGTTCATCTAAATACGGCTTACTCTATTGAATTGAATTCCGAAACAGCTATTCCAGCCTGGAAAAAACCCATTAGAATTATGCTGGAAGAAGATGGTGTTTATACAGCCAATGGATTCAGGTATATCAGTGGCAGACAAAAAGAAATACTGCTGATACCCAGACAAGGAAAAATAATCGCTGATTAAAATTGCAGTATGCCTTTGAATAAAATTGAAGCAAAGAAAGAAGCCCTGAATGAATTTTATTGGGATCAGCGATACCTACTTGCAGAAACAGGATGGGATATCGGTGCCGTATCTACCCCACATAAAACATATATTGACCAGCTTTCTAATAAAACCTTGCGTATTCTGATACCGGGTGCAGGAAATAGTTATGAAGCCATTTACCTTGCTGAAAAAGGTTTTACCGATATTACCATTGTAGATATTTCAGGCGTTTTAGTAAAAGAACTTCAGGCAAAAATTTCAAAAAAATACCCTGCAATTAAGATAATTCACAGTGATTTCTTTCAGCATGAGGGTGTTTACGACCTTATTTTAGAGCAAACTTTTTTTTGTGCTTTAGAACCAATATTTAGGCCCAACTATGTTGTTCATATTAAAAAATTACTTTCAGACAACGGAAAACTGGTTGGACTGCTCTTTCAAAAGAGTTTTGACAAAAATCCACCCTTTGGCGGAGATATTAATGCATACAGGCAACTGTTTGCAAAAGCATTTCGTACAAAGGTGCTGGAAACATGTTATAATTCTATTCCGGCAAGAGCTGGTTCAGAACTTTTTATGATTTTTGAAAAATAACTTTTAAAAACCCAACCTAAACTCAATTTTATGGAAAGAAGAGCTTTTTTAGAAAGTCTGTCAGCACCTGTTCTAGCAGCATGTGCTGTTTGTATGGGAGCTTGTAGTAAAAGTAGCGATGGAACCACTACTGTAACAACGCAACCGCCACCCACCCTTCCGGCAACAGGCTTCACAATCGACTTAGCAAGTCAAATTACTACTGTTGGATCTAATGTTGCTGTAAACGGCGTTTTGGTTGCGAGACTTTCTACAGGTAATAACCCTTCTAACT
>CALRUV010000245.1:0-5603 GCA_943371455.1 Chitinophaga pinensis
TTCCTTTTGGGTAATCATTGCCAATACCAAAACGCAATTTGGGGTATTGATCAGTCCCCAATGTTAATTGAATATCTTTCAGTCCGTTATGCCCAGCATCGGTGCCCGAACCTCGCATTCTTAATTTATGAATGGGCAAAGCAAGGTCATCAACAATAGTCAGGGTTTGATCTATGGTTAGCTTTTCCTTATTCATCCAATATAAAAAAGCTTTACCGCTCAAATTCATATAGGTAGTAGGTTTGATGCAGACAAAGGTTTTCCCCTTCCATTTTACCTCGGCCATATCGGCTAACCTGTCTGATTTAAAGAAACCACCATGTTTTAGAACAAAAGCTGCAACCACATCAAAACCAATATTGTGTCGGGTATGGTGGTACTCTTCACCAATATTACCTAAACCTATTATGAGGAACTTATTCATATTATTAACCAAAAATAAAGGGTAAAATCTTATGAACCATCGCGCATTTCGGCCCGCTAAATTAATATTAAGCAAAAAATGCATTTAAGTTTTAGGTAATAGTTCCAAATCGGCCTACAACGCTTAAATTTGGTTATCCAACCAATCCTAGCAGATGTTCAGGGAAATGACCAATAAATTATTCCACTGGTTTACAAAACTGGCCAATATTGGTATTACGCCTGATTTAAGTTTTCATGAAAAAAAGAAAACACAGTTACTGAATATTGTAGTAGCCAGTACCATCCCCATCACAAGTAGTTTCATATTCATCAATTTTGCGAACGAGAAAACAATTCTGGGTATCATTAATATCTTATTGTTGGGCGGAGAGATCATGATTCTTGTGATCAATAGTTACCGAAGATTTCTTTTAGGAAGGCTGGTGCTTACTTTTATTGCAAGCGCTTTATTTACTATAAGTGCATTACTCTATAGAAATGGAAGTGAATATTTTTTAATCGCCAACCTAATTGTCATTATCATTTATTTCAACGAAAAAAAATATTTGATTACTATCAGTTTGGTTAATTGCCTTTTATTTATTGGCATAAAACTTTTTCTTGAATCACCTATACTTTTTGACTCGGTTAGTTTTGGAAGGGTTGTTTTTAATATTGTTTGGACTTTGCTGATCATGATTCTGGCTCTGTTATTTTTTAAAAATGAGCAGGTAACTTATCAAAAATTGATTGAGGAAAAAAACAATGATCTTCAAAAATTGAATGATACCAAAGAAAAACTATTCTCCATCATTTCGCATGATATGCGCTCACCTATTGGTCAGTTAAAAAGCTCGCTGGATTTAGTTAAGAGTGAGGATATTTCTCCAGAATCATTTCGCCAGATCTCTTCTAAATTATCAGAAGAAGTAAGCAGGTTGCAGAACACATTGGATAATTTACTTAAATGGAGTATCAGTCAATTACAAGGCATAAAGGCCGCTCCTGAAAAGGTAGGTCTTAAAGCCATCATGGATGATAAACTGGCCATTTTTGAACAGCTGACCCAACAAAAAAAGATCAGGATGAGTTTGGAAGATGTTGACAGATTTGTTTGGGTTGACCCCAATCACTTAAGGGTAGTATTGAGAAACCTGATATCGAATGCCATAAAATACAGTTATGAAAATGGCACTATCGTTATCAGAAGTTCTACCAAAGACCAGATGGTGGTGATAGAAGTGATTGATACAGGTATGGGCATGAATGAGCAGCTTAAACAAACCATTTTCCAACCAGATAATATTATTTCCAGTACCGGAACTGCCAATGAAAAAGGCACGGGTATTGGTTTAAAACTATGCAAGGAATTTATAAAAAAGAACCAGGGTCATATCTGGGCAGAAAGCAGTGAGAAAAAGGGCAGTACTTTCTTTATTTCTCTGCCCGAGGCCAAATAAAAAACCGGTAAATATTTACCGGTTTTTTTATGATTTGCCGAATGAGTTATCCGGATTATTTCTTCTTTTCTGCAGCAGGCTTGGCAGCAGCGGCAGCAGGTTTAGCTGCACCAGCAGTTGCTTCTTCCTGTTTCAACTGACGGGTTAATACCACAGAAGCGATAGGAATACGTGGAGAGTTCAGGATTTCAATTCCTTCTAATTTCACATCTTCTACGCGGATATTACCGTTCAGATCCAGGTTTGTGATATCTACTGTAATGGTTTCCCTTAAGTCTTTAGGCAAAGCCTTTACTTTTAAGGATTTGATCTTGGTGATCAGTTTACCACCACCTTTAACACCTACAGAAACGCCTGTAAATTTAATTGGTAAAGTAGCTACTACTTTTTTGTCGCCTACTAATTCCAGCAGATCTACGTGGATCAGTGAATCCTGTACTTTGTCGAACTGCAAATCCTTTAAAATACATTTGTAGGTTTTGCCATCAACTGTAACATCCGCCAACTGAAATTCACCAGTGTACACTAAAGGCTTGAAAGCCTTTGCAGAAGCGTAAAAATTTACCTCCTGAGCACCCCCGTAAATTACACCCGGCACATTTTCCTGAGAGCGAATCTGGCGGGCGGCTTTTTTGCCATGCTCGGTCCTCAGGTGACCTTCGATTGTAATTGTTTTCATTATTTTATTTTTATGGACGGCGAAGGTAGGGAAAGTTTGGGGTTTCGGGTTTAGTGTTTTGGGTTATTTTTGAAAACACACAAAAAACACAAAATCCGAAACGCCAAACTCAAAACTATAAACTCAAAACTTTAAACTCATTTGTCCCTTCCTCTCAACTGAGAATGGATAAAAAGACTCGTAATGCTCTTATTTTCATAGGCATTACGTATAGCGATTGCAAATAGGTCTGCTACGGAAATGGCTTTTATTTTGGCTGATTCCTTCTTTAATGGAATCGTATCGCATACAATTAATTCTTCCAGCACACTGTTTTCAATGTTCTCATAGGCTTTACCGCTTAAAACCGGGTGGGTGATAAGGGCGCGAACGCTTCTGGCTCCTTTATCCTTTAATAAGCCAGCTGCTTTGGCCAAAGTGCCGCCAGTATCACAGATATCATCCACCAGCACTATGTCTTTGTCTGTTACATCACCTATCACCACCATACTGGCAATTTCATTGGCACGTTTGCGGTGTTTATCACAAATCACCATTTCAGCATTAAAATAACTGGCAATTTCCCTTACCCTGTTGGTACTGCCTACGTCAGGTGCGGCAAAGGATAGATTGGGGAGTTTTAGTTGTTCAATATAAGGTATAAAAATGGCTGAACTGTCCAGGTGGTCCACGGGTACATCAAAGAATCCCTGTATTTGGGGTGCGTGGAGGTCCATGGTAATCACTCTATGAGCCCCTGCTGCTTCTAATAGTGTGGCTATCAGTTTGGCTCCTATGGCAACACGGGGCTTGTCTTTCCGATCCTGCCTGGCAAATCCATAATAAGGTATTACAGCAATGATCTTATGTGCACTGGCTCTTTTGGCTGCATCGATCATTAATAAGAGTTCCATCAGGTTGTCAGTGGGTGCATAGGTGCTCTGAACCAGGAATACATAATCTCCCCGAATACTTTCCAGAAAAATGGGCTGGAATTCCCCGTCGCTGAATTTCTGAATATTGATCTTACCTATTGGGGCGCCAAATCGTTGCGCAATTTTCTCGGCCAGTTTCTGCGAACCGGTGCCGGAAAATATCTTGACGGATGGGTTCATAATTAATGCGGATGTGCGGCGAAGATATAGATAAGGTTAAGAAATTGTAATTTGATTGTATAATAAATATGCACATGCAGAAAATAACTATTAAGAACTGGTCGGAAGATGATCAGCCCAGAAAAAAATTATTACTAAAAGGTGCTTATTCTCTTACTAATTCTGAGCTTTTGGCCATCCTCATAAATAATGGCAATAGCAAATATTCTGCCATGGATATCGCTAAAAACCTATTACAGACCGTTGAAAACGACTTACAGCAATTAAGTGCACAATCAGTTAGAGAACTTGTTAACCAAAAGATTCACGGATTGGGAGAAGCCAAAGCAATTACTATTGCTGCAGCATTGGAACTGGGTGTAAGAAGGAATGTACAAACCCATAAAAAAGAGATCATTCACCGCAGTAAAGATATTGCTGACTATTTGCGTGCCAGTTTTGAATACAGAAAATACGAGGTATTTGCCGTAGTATACCTAAACCGGGGAAACCGGATCATACAGCAAGAGATCATCAGTGAAGGTGGATTAACAGGCACTGTAGCAGACCCCAGGGTTATCTTAAAGAAAGCATTGGAATACGAAGCCACATCCCTTATTCTATGCCATAACCATCCCAGCGGTAACCTCAACCCCAGTAAAGCAGATGAGATGATCACCCAAAAAATAAAACAGGCCGCCGCCCTCCTGGACATCCAGGTGATGGACCATATTATCGTAAGCAATGAGGGGTATTTTAGTTTTGCGGATGAGGGGAGGTTGTGAGGGTTCCAGATACTGGATGCTGGATTTTGGATTCTGGATGGGAGATAAATGATAATTATTACTGTAATTATAGATGGTATGAGTTATAAGAATTTAGAAATATGGAAATTGGCTAGGGAAATTGTTATTGAGGTTCATGAAATGAGCCTTGCACTTCCAAAATTTGAGATGTTTGAAGAAGGTACACAAATAAGAAGGTCGTCAAAAACAGTAAAATCTTGTATAGTAGAAGGTTATGGCCGCAGGAAGTATAAACAGATTGGTTAAAATTTCTTGTGTATGCTCTGTCTTCAAATGATGAAACCCTTGACCATTTGGAAACACTGTGGGAGACCAAATCACTTTCTGACAATGTACAATACAAGCAATTACATCAAAAAATACAACGCCTCGGCAAAATGATAAATGGATTTACCCAATCAGTTGAAAAACAACATCAATACCCTAAATAAAAAAACTCCACCACCTAGCATCCAGTATCTAATATCTAGTATCTAGCATCTAGCACTACGCCTGCGCTGTTGGCCCTCCAAAATGCATAGGAATCTCAATATTCTCCAGATCCTTAATACTGCCATTGGCTGCTTCGAAGCGCTCGATATTTTCTGCAAGGGCTTTCATAAAACGCTTGGCATGCATAGGAGTGAATATGATGCGCGACTTTACCTTACTCTTGGGTGTGCTGGGCATTACATTAACAAAATCAATAACGAATTCTGCGTTACTATGGGTAATGATAGCGAGGTTGGCATAACTGCCCTCTGCAGCTTCCTCACTGATCTCTATATTTAATTGGGTGGGTTGTTGTTCCATGGTTGTATGATTGAGGAGCAAATGTATAAAAAGAACCTCGTTTTGGTTTAACTGAAAAATTTTTATTTAAAATACAAAAGGCCAACAAATGTTGGCCCTGTGTATTAGTATGTTATTGGAGATATCTTAGTTTACATCCCAGAAAATCTTAGAAGTAAACGGACTGATAGTTCCTTGTGCATTAACATTTGCAGTATTAGAACCACCTTCAGAGTTAGGATAGTACAATCTGCGTGGACGATCTGTACCGGCAACCTGTAATGATTGTGGTGTATTAGGTATTCTGGTTCTTCTGTATTCAGTCCAAGCTTCGAAGCCCTGGAAATTACAAAGACCGAACCATTTTTGTGTGGCAATAGCAGCCAGCTTATCAGTAGAAGCAGCCCAA
>CALRUV010000246.1:0-5541 GCA_943371455.1 Chitinophaga pinensis
ATCAAAATGGCACCATCAAAGAATGTATCCACCAATATAGAAAAAACTATGCAGTTAGAATGCCGCATATTGTGGAGAAAGATTATCGAAATTTTTTTCAACTATGCAAAATAATGGAAAGAACAGGAGAATGTTTTTGCAGAAAAGCAACTGATAGCAACGGCAAATTGCTAGCAACCGCTTTGTTTTTAAAAGATGAGAAACGTATTTATAATTTGATGAATACTACATTGCCCGAAGGAAGAGATCTGGAAGCCAACCATTTTCTTTTGGATAAAGTGATCAAGGAATTCTCCGGACAAAACTTGGTTTTCGACATGGAAGGCTCTGAAATACCCGGTGTGAAAAGCTTTTATGCATCATTTGGTGCAGAGAACCAGCCGTATTTTTATTACCACCACAATGCCTTACCCTGGCCTTTACAATTATTTAAGCACTAAGTCTTTCTGTAAGCACGGTTGCGGCTATCAAAATATCAACAGGCCTGGTGATCTTGATGTTTTGATAATCCCCTTCTATCAGGTAAACCTCTTCACCAGAAGCTTCTACAACAGTGGCTTCATCTGTGAAATTTTCTTCGAATGCCTGTTCAAAAGCAGGAATAAGCAAATTGCTTAAAAAGGTTTGTGGTGTTTGGATGATCCTGATTTGGTTGCGATTCAATACAAAATGGCTTTCCTCTTCAACCATACGGATACTATCAGTTGCTGTTACAACAGGAATAGCGCTTCCCTTGATCAAAGCTTGATCATAACATTGCTGAATAAGTGCAGTGGTAACCAAACATCTAACCCCATCATGCACAAAAACAACAGAAGGTTCTGTAATAAGTTTTAAACCATTTTGTACTGAATGAAAACGGGTTACACCCCCTTCGGCGATGCTGATTCTTTTTTCGGCATCTAATGTCTTTGCCAATTCCATTCCCTCATCTGTATGTGTGGCAGGTAAAACCAGTATAATTTGCATGTCATCATAAGCCTGCAAAAAAGTAGCTAGCGTATGCCATAAAACGGGCTTACCATGCAAGAGTAGAAATTGCTTGGGAATGGCTGCACCCATACGGATTCCGATGCCACCTGCTACGATTACGGCATATTTTTTCATATTCTAATTGAATCAACTGTAAAAAGAAAGGAGCTACAAAAATAGCTCCTTATTCTTTTCTCATGTGTATAAACCAATTTTAAAAATAAGCTATTTATAAATAGCTACTTCCTGAATGCCCGCACTATTTTTCATGCCTCTGTACATCCCGGCACTATTAAAGATCATGGCCCCATTGCCATTCGCATCAACCCCAATCATACCACCTTCTCCCTCAATTTTAACCAGCTTTTCCATCACTACTTTTTCCATGGCTTCCTGTAAACCCAGGCCTTTGTATTCCATCAAACAGCTAACGTCGTAGGCCGCTACAGAACGTATAAACATTTCACCATGGCCGGTACAACTAATGGCACAGGTGGTATCATTGGCATAAGTGCCGGCGCCAATCATAGGACTATCGCCAATACGGCCATATTTTTTATTGGTCATCCCGCCTGTTGAAGTAGCTGCAGCAATATGACCATTCCTGTCGCAGGCGACAGCGCCAACCGTTCCAAATTTCTTATCCCGCATAAGTTCTTCCAAATGGTGGTGTGTATGATCGAGCGAATAATTATCTGAATCACGAATCGCTTTCCATTGATCGTAACGGAATTGAGAGAAGAAAAATTCATCTGGCTCCAACTTTACGCCTTGCTTAATAGCAAAATCATTGGCACCCTTGCCACTTAAAAATACGTGGTTACTGTTCCGCATTACTTCCATGGCTAGTTCTATGGGATTGCGCACATTGCGAACGCCGGCTACAGCACCTGCAGAAAGATCTGATCCATCCATGATGGCTGCATCCATTTCTTGTACGCCTTTCTTGGTAAATACAGAACCTCGGCCTGCATTAAAGAGCATATTGTCTTCTAATATTACCAATGCAGCTTTTACTGCATTCACAGCTGTGCCACCTTCTTCCAGCACGGCATAACTGATATCCAGCGCCTGTTGCAAGCCTTCTAAATATGCTTGCTCTAAACCCGGTGTCATATCTTCCTTTAGAATGGTTCCTGCACCTCCGTGTATAAGTATTGTAAAATTTGCCATGGTTTAACCTAATAAATCAATAGCAAAATTACCCATTAAGTAATCAGAAAAAATTGAATAAAAATCTGGTATTATTAGAGAAGCATTAAGTTTAATGCCTATTTGTTTAATGTTTTCGATAGAAGGATGGAGAGGAATTACAAAAACGATTAGAAGTAATACTTGCAACGAAAAATAAAATCTTTGAAAACAATAAACCTATCAATGCAGGAGCAATTGACACTCTTGCAAAAATTTCTCTTTGTTGATAGCCGCAGTACCTACTTCTTCGCATACCAGTCCACCCGCAATATTGGCCATTTCGGCTGCCAGGTTCATGTCTTTTGTAGTGGCATACACCAATGATGCTACAGCGATCACGGTATCACCGGCACCACTTACATCTGCAATATTGCGAATATGGGTTGGGATGATCTTTGACGTATTTCCATCAGCATAAAAAACACCTTTTTCAGAAAGTGTGATGAAGGATATCTGGTGATGTAATTTTTGTACAAGTAATTGGTGAACCTGTTGCAAGCTAGCTAGATCAACCTGATCCGACAATAAATTCAATCCTTCTTTAACTTCTTTCAGGTTGGGTTTAAAAATGGTTACACCATTGAATGATAAAAAATTCTTTTTCTTAGGATCAACACTGGATACCACTTTGTATTCCTCGCATAATTTAACCAATTCCCCTATCAACCTTTCTGTAATCACCCCTTTGTTATAGTCTTCAAAGATGAGGATATCAGGAGGCATTGTTTGAAAAAGCTTCCGGATACCCTGCAGCAAACTGTCTTCTGTTTCCTGATCAATATCGGTAAGTATTTCAGCATCCAGCCGCATCATCTGCTGGTTGCGACTCATCACCCTTGTTTTATTAGTAGTAATTCTTTTATCAGAAACAATGATATAGTCTGTATTAATGTCATCCTTTTGCAAAAGTGAAAGTAGATCCTTCCCATCCTGGTCATTACCTATCACAGAAATAATGGTGGTCTGTGCACCCATTGACACACTATTCAAAGCTACATTAGCAGCGCCTCCCACACGCAGTTCTTTTCTTTTTAATGCAACTACCGGCACAGGTGCTTCCGGAGAAATACGGTCAACACTACCCCACCAGTAAGTGTCCAGCATCACATCACCAACGATGGCCACTTTGATGGCATTAAAATCGGTAAAGAGTTTTACGAAATCCATTAAACTGATTTTTTCTGTTGTTTACTCACGGCAAGATAATACAAAGGAATACCTATTAAGGTAATGATCAGTCCTGGCCAGGTAAATTCAGGCTTGTAAATAATCAGGAGTGCACAAAAAGCAGTACCCATCAACATATAAATAGCAGGAAGAATTGGATAACCAAATGCCTTATAGGGCCTTTCAATATCTGGTCTTTTCCTGCGAAGAATAAATATGCCTCCAATAGTTAGCACATAAAAGATCACTACAATAAAAGAAACCATATCCAGCAGATCGCCATATTTTCCGCTCAAACACAATAAAGAAGCCACTATACATTGCGCCCACAAAGCCCAGCCTGGTACTGCATTTTTATTGAGGGTTGCCGCTTTTTTAAAGAAAAGCCCATCCTGCGCCATCGTATAATAAACCCTGGCACCTGCAAGAATCAATCCATTATTACATCCAAAGGTGGAGATCATGATCATGATGGCAATTACATAAGTACCTATATCACCAAATATTACATTAGAAGCAGCTACGGCCACCCTATCAGCCTTGGCATATGCAATATCATGCAAAGGCATTACGGCCAGATACATAAGGTTGGCAGATACATAAATAATGGTAACCACCATGGTGCCTAAAAACAGACTTAAACCAATATTCTTTTTGGGATTTTTTATTTCTCCTGCAATGAAGGTTACATTATTCCATGCATCACTACTAAAAATAGAACCCACCATAGATGATGCTATAGCACCAACCGCTGCAGCCCCTAATAAAGGCACAATGATAGAAGTATCAAAACCTATTGCAGCATCTGCTGTTGCGGGTAATTGATGCATCTGCCAGGCATTGGTCCAGTTGGCTGCCCACACATCTCCTTTGGCCATGATCAAACCAAAAATGATCAACCCGAATAAAGAAACCAGTTTGGTTAATGTAAAAGTAGTCTGGATCAATTTACCGCCTTTAATACCCCTGGTATTGATATATGTGAGAAAGATGATCAAAAGGATGGATACCAGTTGTGCGATATAGATTTTAAAAGATCCGATCGTAAAAACAATATTGGCATCAACCAGTTCAAGGGAAGGGAAAAAGTAGCCAGCAAATTTACAAAAAGCAACTCCCACTGCTGCTATGGTTCCTGTTTGTATAACTGAAAAAAAGCTCCATCCATACAAAAAGCCTACCAAAGGATTATAAGACTCTTTAAGATAAACGTACTGACCGCCTGCTTTGGGAAACATGGCACTTAATTCGCCATAACTTAATGCAGCGGTAAGTGTCATAAATCCTGTTATCAACCATACCACAATCAACCATCCTGCACTGCCCACATTTCTGGTGATATCTGCACTTACGATAAAGATACCTGAGCCAATCATACTGCCTGCCACAATCATGGTGGCATCAAATAATCCCAGGGTTGGCTTAAATGCTGAAGTAGTTGTACTCATAAAAAATCCCGCCTTTTATAGCGGGATGAAGATAATAAATATGATTGAAGATTTATTTCTTCTTCTTATACAGTGTGTTTAAGCCGTTTACCACATCCATGGTAATATTGTAGGAACTATCTTTCAGGTACATCAGGTCTGCAGAGCTGGAAAACACGAATGCATATCCTTTGTCTTTATTGTAGTCCGTCAGATAATCTTCTATTTTCTTCTTTACATCCTGTAATTTCCTAAACTGCTCATCCTGCATCTCATCAGACATCATTTTTTCTTTGCCCTGGAATGCTTTCTCCATCTGCATTAACTCTTGTTGCTTGTTTGCAAGTTCTGCCTGTGAAAGCATATTAGCCACTTTCTGAAGCTCCTGGTATTTGGTTGCAAAAGTATTCTTCATATCACCTAAAATCCTGGAATTGGCTTGCGCCTTGGCTTCCAGCTCACTACTTATTTCTTTAAAATAGTCGAACTGATTTTGAATAGAGTCGGTTTCAAAATAAGCAATTTTAAAGCTACCCGCAGGAACTTGCTTGGCAGAACTTGTAACTACATTACCGGATGAACTAGTGTTGAAATGCAAATAAAACAAAACGGCTACTGCAATTACTAAAACGATATTTAAACCAATGGAAAAATTTTTCATCTATTGAAAATTTATGAGCTGTTTTAAATGTAGGTTTTCAGATAGCAAATTAGGAAAGTTTACTATCAGCTGTATGTTAAAAAAGTAGGAAGTTCTCACTTCCTACTTTTTAATATTCAT
>CALRUV010000247.1:0-5491 GCA_943371455.1 Chitinophaga pinensis
TTTCTATTTTTGGCACCCAGTTATTATTTCTGTTTGTGAGTAATACCTTTTCAAAATCATCATTGGCACCACTTTTTTTCATGAATGAATATAATTCGTCTACATTTCTTTTTTGATAAACAGCCAATAAATCCTGCATAACATTTTTCACACTATCAAAATTCAATAACATGTTTTTTAGATCCCTTACCTGGTCATCCAAAGGTTGTTTTTCAATGGCAGAAAGCTGGTCTTCGATAGTTTCTAATCCAAAAATGGGCATATTTTGCGCTTTGGCTAAACCCACAAATTCTGTTTCCGGTTGTACCTTGTCAGAACAGGAAATGCTATTAATGGCCAGCATGCTCAAACATATAAAAGGCTTGAAATTGTTAAATGCTATTAGTGGCAAACCGGCAATTTTTTGAAATGAATTGCTTAAGGAATCAAATGTTGCAGCAGACATTTTTGATTGCAAAGAAGTTTCCGACATGAGTTTACGCATCATAGTTGACTGCATATCGGGATCATCCATCTTTAACTCGCCATAAAACTGTGCAGATTGCTTAATTTTATTTTTGAGTACAGGTGAAATTGCAAAATCATTTCTGCACATGATATGAAAAGTGCCAAATATGTATGATGTTGTTTTTAACCCATTACCCGAAACCTCCCATAATAGAGAGCTTGTGGGGTTTTGCGCTTGCGAAGAATTCACAAGTATAAGACTCAAGAGAAAGTAGGAAAATTTACGGAACATAGCTATTTTTTATATTGGTAGCTTTTTAAGTTAAAATATTACCATTGTAGGCAAATATTCACAAAAAAGCCCTGCATAAAAATACAGGGCTTAACCAAAACCAACATTTGTGAAGCTGATTAATTAACAGCTATTTGCTGCGGTACTACTTGAATTTGTTCTTTTTTGGGAAGATGAATTTTTAATACACCCTCTTCATACCTGGCTTGTATGGCTCCGGTATTAATTTTTTCGTCCAGGCTAAAACTGCGTTTAAAACTCTGTACCTGAAATTCCTTACGGATGGTCTTGTATTCTTTCACCTCAGCTTCTGTTTTTTTCTCAAAACTGATGGTGAGTAATCCATTCTCAACATTTATTTTAAAATCTTCTTTTTTCCTGCCTGGAGCATTCAACTCAAGGTGGTAGGCATCTGTTGTTTCGTGAATATTCACCGCTACAGATGCAAATTGGCTTTTCCCTTCTTTGTTCCAATTTCCTGGAAATTGGTCAAATAAATCTTCAAATAAGTACCCTAAAGTGGTTGGGTTGTTTTTTAAAATGGTCATAGTTTATTTTTTTAGTGGTTAATTTTTACATGAAATATCATTCAAATCCTATACCAGCGCATATTTCTTAAACATTGCTGGAATTTTTGACATAAATCAAAAGACAAATAATGCCATAAAGTCAGTTAAATAATTAATGGCTGACATTATGACTATAATTGATTGTGAAACTTAGCCAACTTTTGACTTATTTTTGTGTTACAATTAAAACGAAAAGATATGTATCCAGAAGAAATAGTAATACCAATGAAAGCAGAGTTAACTGATGGGGGATTTGAAGAGATGGTTTCCGCTAAAGAAGTGAACGACACTTTACAAAAATCAGGTACAACTTTGGTAGTGATCAATTCTGTATGTGGTTGTGCCGCAGGTAGTTGCAGGCCTGGCGTATTAATGGCCGTAAACAATGCAGCCAAAAAACCTGATTATTTGGCAACAAGTTTTGCGGGCTTTGATATTGAAGCAGTAAACCAAGTTAGAGCACATTTATTGCCCTACCCGCCTTCATCACCTGCCATTGCGCTGTTTAAAGATGGTCAGTTAGTGAGTATTGTTGAAAGACACCAGATTGAAGGACGTCCAGCACAGGTTATTGCACAACACCTGATTTCTGTTTTTGATGAATTCTGTAACTAGATTTTACCTTAGTTTTGTTCATAGATGGGTTAGTAAGTAAGGGCTCCACTTTTTGTGGGGCCTTACTTTTTAACAGATAAGCCTGTTTTGAACTTTCAGATCTTTCATGTTTTCTGAGTAACATTGCAGAATCGATTACATTCACCTATACTTTCTTTCATGTATCCCAATTTATACTACGCAATAAAAGATATTTTCGGAATTGAATTATCAGGCTTAAAACTGGTGAATTCATTTGGTTTTTTTGTAGCGATTGCTTTTGTGGTTAGTGCATGGGTGCTGACCTTAGAATTAAGACGAAAACAACAACAAGGATTATTTGTTCCGATAGATGAAACTATTACGATTGGTGCACCTGCATCCTTAATTGAATTGTTGACCAATTTTTTGCTGGGATTTGTTTTCGGATTTAAAATTATCGGTGCTTTTACCATTGAAGATGCATTGATAGATCCGCAAAATTTTATATTATCTTCCAGGGGTAGCCTGCCGCTGGGAGTATTGGTAGGACTGGGTTTCGCCGTTTTGAAATGGTGGGAAATGAATAAACAAAAATTAGCTAAACCCGAAAATAGAACGGTTCGTATTTGGCCGCACGACAGGGTAGGAGATATTGTTATTTTGGCTGCATTATTTGGATTCCTTGGGGCAAAAATTTTTCATAATCTGGAAAACTGGCAGGAGTTTACAAAGGACCCTATTGGTTCATTGATTTCTTTTAGTGGACTAACTTTTTATGGTGGTTTAATTTGTGCCGGTATAGCCATCATCGTTTATTCGAGAAACAAAAAAATAAAAGTTGTTCACTTGCTGGATGCCATGGCCACTACTATGATGTTAGCTTATGCATTAGGCAGGGTTGGCTGTCAAATCAGTGGCGATGGCGACTGGGGAATCGTGAACAAAAATCCAAAACCTTTTAGTTGGTTACCCGATTGGATGTGGGCTTACCAATATCCTAATAATGTTGTGGGCGAGGGAGTGCCAATTCCAGGTTGCGTTGGACCCTTTTGTAACCAACTGGCATCTCCTGTATATCCCACCGCTTTATACGAGATCATATTTTGTCTGCTGCTATTTTTTGTATTGTGGACATTGCGTAAAAAGATTAAGATTCCAGGACAACTTTTCGGATTTTACCTGTTTTTTAATGGTCTCGAAAGGTTCCTGATTGAAAAAATACGTGTAAATACTCGCTATGAAGACCTCCCTTTTCAACCTACTCAGGCTGAACTAGTATCATTTTGCTTAATAATAGCCGGAATTTTGATGGTTATTTTTTCCAAAAAATGGTTTGCATCCTCTGTTAAATCTACCTAGCAGTATTGTACATATCTGATTGTCTTTAATGTCTGACCGAGGTCAGACATTTTTATGTATTGAATATCAGTTCATTGTAACTTTTTCATTTCATCTCCGTTACATTCTTTCATTAGGTTACAAAGTTATTTGTTGCCATTTATCACTTTTTTTTACCGTTTACTGACAAAACTATGTACTATGTTTAACACAGTACATAGTTTCGTCCTGTAATCAGCAAGAACAAGAACTAAATAAAACTTCAAAAAAATAATTAAATGAAAAAGATTTTAACCATTCTAAGTTTTTTGGGAGCCTGGGGAACAGCTTCCTTTGCACAAGTACAGACTGTTAACAATGCCAAAGTAGTGGGCACAATTGCGGGTGCTGACAAATCCATTGAATCTGCTTCAGTAGGATTACTAAGATCAAAAGACTCTTCAGTCGTTAAGCTCGCCGTTTCAGATAAATTGGGTCAATTTGAATTGGACAAAATTAAAGAAGGAAAATATTTGCTAGTTGTGCAGGCAATAGGTTATTTGAAATATTACACAGAAGCTTTTGAAATAACCCAACCTAACCAGGAATACAAGTCAAAAACCATAACATTAAAAGCAATAAGCAAAGATTTAGCTGCTGTAACAGTAGTTTCTCAAAAGCCTTTGATTGAGCAAAAAATTGATAGAACAGTTTTAAATGTTGATGCGGCTGTTACCAACTCCGGAACCACCGCTTTAGAGGTTTTGGAAAAATCACCGGGTATTTCTGTTGATAAGGATGGTAATATAAGTCTGAAAGGAAAAGCAGGGGTGCAGGTATTTATTGATGGCAGACCAACCTATTTATCCGGTCAGGATCTTGCAAACGTTTTACGCAACATGCAAAGCAACCAGATGGATCAGGTAGAGATCATGACCAATCCCCCGGCAAAATACGATGCAGCAGGAAATGCGGGTATTATCAATATCAAAACGAAAAAAAATAAACAGGTAGGATATAATGGAACGATTACTGCAGGTTATGGTCAGGGTGTTTATCCCAAATCCAATGCTAGTGCCAACTTGAACTATCGTAACGGAAAGGTGAACCTGTTTGGTAATATCAATTATGCCAATCGCTTGCGGTTTCAGGAGCTTTCTATTGAGCGAAAATTTATTGAAGCTTCTACCAAAATCCTCAAATCGAATTTTGATCAAAACAACCATCTCCGTAACAATGATGAATCTTTAAGTGGTAAAATCGGCATGGATTATTTTGCTTCCAAGAAAACCACTATTGGCTTTGTGTTAAATGGTAGTAATTCTGATAATGAATTCACCAGCAGGGGAGATATTAATATTTCCGACCCCAATCAACAATTGCTCAGTCAAACCAGGGCAGCTTCTGATAATATGATGAAATGGAAGAATTTCAACAGCAATATCAATTTGCGTCAGTTAATAGATACCACAGGTTCTGAAATTACGGCTGATCTTGATTATATGAAGTATCGGTCGTCCAATGATCAATCGGTAACCAACCAGTATTTCAATGCTGCCGGAGCTCCTTTATTTGGTGCTTTTCCGGATACTTTATTTGGCAAGTTACCTCAAGACATAAGTATTTACAGTGCAAAAGTAGACTATGTAAAGCCTCTGAAAAATAATGCAAAGTTTGAAGCAGGTTTGAAGTACAGTTATGTATTAACTGATAATAATGCCAATTATGATAGTTTGATCAATAATAAATTAGTTCCTGATGTAAACAGAAGCAATTATTTCATCTACAAAGAAAATGTGAATGCGGCTTATGTGAATTACAGCAGACCAATCAATAAAAAAATCAGTGCCCAGCTGGGTTTGCGTGTTGAACATACCCGTTCCATAGGGAATCAGGTAACCACTAATATACAATTTGAGAAAAATTATGTACAGTTATTCCCAACCTTTTTCTTTCAATACCAGGCTAATCAAAAAAACACTTATGTGGTTAATTATGGTAAACGAATTACCAGACCAGATTATGAAAGCATGAATCCATTTGTAACCTTTTTAGATAAATATACTTATGAGCAGGGCAATCCTAATTTGCAACCACAGTTTAGTCATAATGTGGAATTAACCCACACTTATAATAACTTCCTAACTACTACTTTAAATTATACGCACACAACCGATATTATTCAGGATGTGCTGGAACAGAATACTTTTAAAAATGAAAGCTATATCAAGAAATCAAATATTGCATCACAGCGTCAATATGGAATTTCTGTGAATGCTTTTTTCCCTGT
>CALRUV010000248.1:0-5479 GCA_943371455.1 Chitinophaga pinensis
CTGCTACTGCTGCTTTTTGAGCAATGGAACAGGTGCCACTTGTAAATTGTCCCTGTAATTTTTCACAAGCTTTGGCAATAGTAGTATTGGCAGCAATATAGCCCAGGCGCCAACCAGTCATGGCAAATCCTTTACTCAATCCATTGATCAGTACCACTCTGTCTTTCAGATCAGGGAACTGGGCAATACTCTCATGCTTACCTACAAAATTTATATACTCATAAATTTCATCGGCCAGTATGATGATATCCGGATATTTTCTAAATACTTCTGCCAAAGCTTCCAATTCTGCCAAACTATATACTGCTCCGGAAGGATTGCACGGTGAGGAAAACATGAAAACCTTTGATCTTGCTGTAATAGCCGATTCTAGTTCTGCTGGCGTAGTTTTAAACTGGTTTTCAACGCTGGTTCTGATTTCAACTACTTTACCCCTGGCAATTTTTACCAATTCGGAATAAGTAACCCAATAGGGTGTTGGAATGATCACTTCATCCCCTTCATCAACCAAAGCCAATATGGCATTGGCCAAACTTTGTTTGGCACCTGTTGAGGTAATGATATTTTCAGGTAAATAATCAAGGTTATTGTCTCTCTTTAATTTGGTACATACCGCTTCTCTTAAATCGGCAAATCCGGCAACCGGTGTATAATGGCTCCAGTTATCATTGATGGCTTTAATAGCAGCATCTTTGATGTGTTGGGGTGTATCAAAATCGGGTTCTCCCAGGCTAAGGTCTATAACATCCACACCTTTGGCCCTTAATTCGCGACCTAATTTGGCCATTTTCAGTGTTTCTGGTTCTGCAAACCTGTCTAATAAAGAAGAAAGATGCATAAAAATTTCTAAGGTTTATAAAGGGTTATTGATTGAAATTTCGGCGTGAAGTTCGGCAAAAGAATCCAAAGATGACTATCAAAGGAAAACTAACAATGGTAAGGGTTAATAAGCTGTTGAAACTTATAGATTATCTGCTAAATAGGTAATCAATTTTACCAGGTATAAGATAAATCAGTAGGTTAACTTAAAGCTACTGAGGTCTGCTGGAAACTTCTTTTTGCGCTTTAGCTCATATTCATAAATGGTCTTGCCCAAATGTTTCATAAAAGGAAATCCTACCGTTTCATAATCATACTGGTCATCGTTGTAAATACCATCGCTATTGCAGGAAATGATGGCACTCAACATGAATTCAACCTTATGTTCAAAATCAGCAAAATAACTTATGTCAATCAGAAATCCATAGGCGTCACCCACTTTGTTGAATATGCGGATTTGGGGAGACAGTTCGCCTTTTTCAGAACCATAATAAAGGAACTTGCAATAAGCATCCCAATTATTGGCAGTATCGTAATTTGGAAACTTACTTTCTCGGGGATAGGCACTCATCCAATGTTTTACAAATGATTGACCTTCCGTTCCAATATTAAAACGTGTCATAACAGCAAAAGCCGAAGGAAATAAAACAGATTGCAAAATATGGTGCAGATCCTGCAGGTAAATTCTGTTCTTATCCGAGAAATTAAAGGGTTGTTCAATCAATTGACCAGTTTTGTAATAACCTTTACCACCTAAGGCTTTAAAGGAGGGGTATTGGGCTTTACTGGTTTTGCCTGGTTGCCAGACTATCAATTTTCCGGTACTGTCATAAAAACCCACAGGATTGGTTTGTTGGTTTTGTTCCGGTGTTTTGGATACACTTAATCTGTGCCTTATGATCGCATCAGGATATCCTTTTTCGGTTAATTTTTGTTGGATATATTCCTGCCCCAAAAATTCATATAGTCGATTGTAGGCATTATTATCACTTACCAGAAAAATCTGTTTGATATAGTGCTCAATACTCGGTGCACTGGTTTCTGCTAAAGGGTGTGTATACACTACATCCTGGCCATTTTCACTGCTATCCGTTACCATGGTAGATTGAGGAGTAATTCCTGATGCTTTCATTTCAAGCAATTTTTCCAATGCCAAAAAAGCAATGGGCATTTTTACCGTACTGGCGGGATAGAAATATTGCAGCTTGTTCAATCCAAAACTATATTCCTTAAAAGAAGGTTTATTCGCTTTATCGCGGTTAATCTGTGTATACACAATTTGTATTTGAAAACTATCCGGGTATTGCATCAAATGCCCAAACAATGCGGGTTTTGATTGAAGTAACCTGCGTAAAAAAAGGGTATCCCTGTCTTTAACGGTTCTGATCTCTGCCGATTGGGCAGTACCCATAAAATTGCTGAGCAGCATTAAAAGAAAAAACAAAACTGAACGCATTATCAAATATAAACAGGATGCTGAAAAGATCGGCATAGAATGCTTTCAAAGCTTACTTTTGGCAAAGAAAAATGAGTTATGCCACACGAAGCTATTTCTGTATTTGATATGTTCAAGATAGGGGTAGGACCTTCCAGTTCCCACACGCTGGGTCCCTGGCGTGCTGCATTACGTTGTGTTGAAACCATCAAAGCAGGTACAGGTTTAACATCAGTAAGTTCTGTTACCGTTTTACTTTATGGGTCACTGGCTAAAACGGGAAAAGGTCATGGCACTGATATTGCTGTGATCATGGGTCTTTGCGGAGAAGATCCGGAATGGATTGATGTAAATAGCATTACACCTAAAATGAATGCTCTTTATGCGAACAAACAATTATTACTGGGCGGCTCAAGTAATATTCCATTTATTATGGGCGATACGGTTCAGTTCTTAATGACTGAAAGTTTACCCTATCATCCCAATGGGCTTTCCTTTCTGGTACATTTTAAGGATGGCCAAAGAATCTGTGAAACCTTTTATTCTATTGGTGGCGGCTTTGTTGTGAAAGAAGGTGAAATGAGTTCTGGTAAGGATTCCATTGATTTGCCTTTCCCTATTAATACAGCCAACGACTTGTTACAATGGTGTATGAAAGGCATGTCCATTCATGAAGTGGTGATGGAAAATGAATCTGCCTGGCGCCCGGAAACTGAAACAAAGAAAGGGGTGTTGCATATCTGGAATGAGATGAAAACCTGCACATTCAGAGGCTGCCATTCGCAGGGAGAATTACCGGGTGGGCTTCAGGTAAGAAGAAGGGCATATGAGTTGAATAAAAGATTGTTGAAAGGAAAAGTGTATACCGATTATGAAGGTTGGATCAATTGTATTAGAGAAGGTGGACAAGAATTTTCTTATATACTGGATTGGGTTAGCTGCTTTGCCTTAGCAGTTAATGAAGAGAATGCCTCTTTTGGCAGGGTTGTTACGGCACCCACCAATGGTGCTGCTGGAGTGATACCTGCTGTATTGCAATACTATATTGCTTTTTGTGATGGTTATAATGCCGATAAGATCATACAGTTTTTGCTCGTAGCTTCAGAAATAGGCAGCATCTTTAAAAAAGGGGCCACTATATCTGCAGCAATGGGTGGCTGTCAGGCCGAAATAGGTGTTTCATCTGCAATGGCAGCGGCAGCTTTAACAGAATGTATGGGAGGTTCGCAAAGACAAGTACTCATGGCGGCTGAAATTGCTATGGAACATCATTTAGGACTCACATGTGATCCTATTGGTGGACTGGTACAAATTCCCTGTATTGAAAGGAATACCATGGGTGCTATCAAAGCCATTACTGCTTCCCAACTGGCTTTGCAAAGCTCACCCGATTATGCTATTGTGAGTTTAGACAAAGTGATCAAAACCATGTGGGATACGGCTTTAGATATGAACAGCAAATACAAGGAAACTGCTGATGGCGGGTTAGCTATACATGTGCCGTTGAGTTTGCCGGAGTGTTGATTAATGAATGAATAAGTGAATGATAGAATTAGACCAATTCTTCCATGGTAACATTTGAATAATCTCTGATCTCATTGTATAATGTGCCTCTTTCTACTGGTTGTCTTTTAACCTGACGTATTAAATTCACCAGATCTGCGGTACTCATGGTAGGGGATTGTTCTTCACTGCCTGCCATACTGTAAATCTTTGTAGTATCGTCGATGGTTCCATCAATATCATTTACACCAAAGGATAAAGTAAGCTGCGCATTTTTTCTACCCAGCATTGGCCAGTAGGCTTTGATATGATGGAAATTATCAAGGTACAATCTTGAAACAGCATACATACGCATGTCTTCAATAACAGAAGATTCTGCCACATCGCTCATTTCATTATCCTGGTTACGGAACTTCAGCGGAATAAATGTATTAAAGCCCCTGGTTTCATCCTGTAACTTGCGCAAACGATCCATATGGTCTATGCGATGATGATACTTTTCAATATGGCCATACAATAAGGTTGCATTGCTGTGCATACCCAATTTATGCGCTACTTTATGGATATGTAACCAACCATCAGCATCTACTTTATCATCACAAATGATGGTGCGAATCTCCGGATGAAAGATCTCTGCACCACCGCCAGGTAAAGAGTCCAGTCCAGCTTCATGAGCCAATCGCATACCTTCTTCCACAGATACTTTTGCCTTTTTGAACATATAGTCCAATTCAACAGGTGTAAATGCTTTTACATGCAGGTCTGGACGATGTGCTTTGATTGCCTGCAACAGTTCTAAGAAAAAATTCAGGTTCATTTTTGGATGAACACCACCCACAATATGCACTTCTGTTACAGGTTTGCCATCATAAGATTTTACGATGTGCATCATCTGTTCGATACTTAATTCCCAGCCTTCTTCTTTGTTGGCATAGATGCGCGAATAAGAACAGAATTTACGGGAAAATACACAAACATTGGTAGGTTCAATATGAAAATTCCTGTTGAAATAAGTTTTGTCGCCATGCTTTTCCTCCCGCACCCAATTTGCCAATGCACCTAAAAACGGCAAGGAACCTTTTTCGAAAAGTGTTACACCCTCATCAAATGAGATCCTTTCTTTGCGAAGAATTTTTTCGCCTATGGATTTGAGTTCAGGATTATTAGAATTGGCAACTATAATGGAAGTAGCTGGAAAAGAAGAAGTCATACACGCACGATTAGGGTGCAAAATTAAATAGTTAATAGGAATTTGTAGTTAATAAAAAGTAAAAGCCGCAGATGTGCAGATTATAACCTAATCTGCGCATCTGCGGCTAAAAAAATTATACCCATCAATTCCATAGTTAGTTACGCATGTTTCACCACATCCAAAGCCTCAGGATCATGTTTATACCGGAATACAAAGGGGAAGATAATACCCAAAACCAATGCATAACCCGCAAAAGCGAACCAGATACTCTGCCAATCCTTTATGCCATCAATAGTATAGATATCAATTACCCTGCCACTGATATAATTACCCAAAAAAGCGCCAATACCATTGGTCATTAGCATAAATAAACCTTGCGCACTGGCACGAATTTTAATGTCGGCTTCTTTTTCTACAAATAAGGAACCCGAGATATTAAAGAAATCAAAAGCCATCCCGTAAATGATCATGGATAAAATCAACAGATATAATCCGTCACCCGGATCGCCTATGCCAAATAAACCAAATCT
>CALRUV010000249.1:0-5465 GCA_943371455.1 Chitinophaga pinensis
CACCATGACGGAAGGCGTGATTGCTGCCTGGCATAAGAAGGTAGGTGATGCAGTAAAGAAAGGTGATCTTTTAGCAGAAATAGAAACCGATAAAGCCACCATGGAACTGGAAAGTTACCAAAATGGTACTCTTCTTTATGTGGGTACACCCACAGGCGGTAAATTACAGGTAAATGATCTTTTAGCCATTTTTGGCAATGCCGGAGAAGATATTCAGGCATTGGTAGCCCAGCATGCCACAGGTGGAGCACCCAAGGCTGAAGTAACAACAGAAGCAATTGCTACAGCAACTGCTACCGAAGAAGTAAAAGTTTCGGCACCAGCTTCAGCACCTTCATTGGATATTGCTTCTATGGAAGAAGTGGTTTTGATGCCGCGGTTAAGTGATACCATGACAGAAGGTGTTATTGCAGGATGGCAAAAAAATGTTGGCGATACCGTTAAGAAAGGAGAAGTGCTGGCAGATATCGAAACCGATAAAGCCACCATGGAACTGGAAAGTTATAAAGATGGTATTCTCTTATACCAGGGTGCCAAAGCCGGTGAAAAAATTCTGGTGAACGATTTACTTTGTATCATAGGGAAAGAAGGATTGGATGTGGCAGCAATTGTTGCTGCTGTAAAAGCTTCTGGTAGCGAACCCGCAGCCGCAAGTACCCAACCCCAAACCCCAAACTCCAAACCCCAAACCGAAACAGCAATTCCTGAAGAGGAAGCTGCAGTTATAAACGAGGGTAGGATTTTTGCCTCTCCACTAGCAAAAAAATTAGCATCAGAAAAAGGGATCGATCTTAAATATGTAAAGGGGTCTGGTGATGGTGGACGAATCACCAAAACAGATATTGACCAATATAAACCTGCAACTGCAAAAGCAGCAACAGCTCCAGCAACAAAACAAGAAGCAGTGGTATCTTCAACTGCAAAAACAGCGACTGTTTCTGCACCTGCTGGTGAAGTAAGTTTTGAGGAAGTTCCTGTTTCGCAAATGCGTAAAGTAATTGCCCGCCGTTTAAGTGAAAGTCTATTTACTGCACCACATTTTTATCTTACTATGACAGTTGATATGGATGCTGCAGTTTCAGCCAGAGCCAAGATCAATGAAGTAGCACCGGTTAAAGTAAGTTTTAACGACCTGGTATTGAAAGCAACAGCTCTTGCATTGCGTCAGCATCCAAAAGTGAACAGCAGTTGGTTAGGCGATAAGATCCGTTATAACCACCATATCAATATAGGCGTTGCAGTAGCAGTGGAAGATGGCTTATTGGTTCCTGTTGTACGTTTTGCAGACGGTAAGTCTTTGAGTCAGATTGGTGCAGAAGTAAAAGACTTTGCACAAAAAGCAAAAGATAAAAAATTACAACCGGCAGATTGGGAGGGTAGCACTTTCACCATTTCTAATCTTGGTATGTTTGGTATAGATCAATTTACAGCCATCATTAATCCGCCTGATGCCTGCATACTGGCAGTAGGGGGTATTTCTCAGGTGCCTGTAGTTAAAAACGGTGAGGTAGTGCCGGGTAATATCATGAAGTTGACCATGAGTTGTGATCACCGTGCGGTTGACGGCGCTACAGGTGCTGCATTCCTGCAAACCCTGAAAGGCTTGCTGGAAGAGCCTTTGCGGATGTTGGTTTGAGAAAGTTAAAAGTTAATAGTTAAAAATTAATAGTGTTTAGGAATTGAAAAGGGTAAAGAAAACAAAATGTTTTCTTTACCCTTTTTTATGTGTTTACAAAAAAGCCAATTACACTTTTCAATAATTATCATCAAAATCGCAGCCGATTGGTGCACCTGGGGGTATTTCTTTGTGGGTGGGTAATGTGATTTCTTTGGGTTTATTGATTCTTTCCATTGCATAACTGGCATGTGCTTTTAATGCCGGGTTGCTGTTCTTCATTTCTGTTGCTATTTGCTTAATGGATTGTAAACGATCGAAACAGATGGATTTAACCAGGTAATTAGCATTATCACTCATACTCAATCCAAGCATCCAGGTAAGCACCATTTGTTGTGTTTGTAACTGCAAATCGCCTTTCAAACCTTTTTGTAGCGGGGCTTTCCAGGTTTTTGTGATGATGGCATCCAATACATCATCCCAACCAATCGTATTAGCCCTTGCTTTAAATTGGGTTAGTCGGTTGGCTCTTTCTGCATTAAATAAAAAACCTAATTGAAAATCTGTTAATGCTTCTGCCGCCGACATGGGGTCGAAAGCCATACCGGATCTTTTGGTAAATAATTCGCCAACATTATAATACAAAGGAGGGCGGGGTGGTATCATTTTAATGATGCGGTCGGGGATAGTGAGCATTTCCGGACTCAAACCATCCAGCACTGCTACCAATGCTTTTTGCTGGGTGCTATTGGGTAAAATTTCGGGTACCTGTTGTTGGTCGCCTCTTACACTGTAGCTGTAATTCATACCACCATGAGTTTGCTTGCTGCTTCAATTTGGTAACGGTGATAATTGTAAACAGGTACTAACACATCTTCCAGTCTGGCTAAGGGTGTATTCATGCGCACTGCCTGTTCAGAAAACTGGTCCATGGCTTTTTTGCGAACCTCTACCACATTTTTAAGTTCTTCGATAGCATCCGTACCATTATCCCATAAATGCGCTTTAGGGTGCATGCCACTTGCTGCTCTTGCGTCTGCATCTGCAATAAATAATAAGCCGTTGCGTGTGTTTTCTTCCAAAATTTTATAAAGCGCAGCATTTTCATCTGTCCCTTTTTCAAAATCCTTATAACCATAAGTGATAGCGCGTTTATCCCATTCACCAATTACATTGGTATATACTTGTGAAAAATCTATCGCTCCATTTTTATTCACAAAAACATTCGGATGCGGATAATCCATCACGGAAGCCCTGTTATTGAAACTGGAAGCGTAGTTATGTTGTAAGCCAAGTGTGTGGCCAATTTCATGTGCCGATAATTGGCGAAGCCTTTGCAAGGCAGCATTCTTCATGGTTTCAGGAACGGGCTTACCATTTTCATAGGGTGAAAGCAATCCTGTAAAAATGAGGTAATCCTGTCTTATCCTTAAGGAACCAAGTGTAACCTGGCCTTTGATGATCTCACCCGTTCTGGGATCGGTAACGGAGGCGCCATAACTCCAGCCGCGTGTAGAACGGTGCACCCAGTTAACCATATTGTAACGGATATCCATGGCATCCGCAGTGTCTGGTAATACCCGTACCTGGAAAGCATTTTTATAACCGGCAGCTTCAAAAGCCTGGTTCCACCATTTGGCACCATCGATCAATGCAGAACGGATGGGCTCAGGTGTACCATTATCGATATAATAAACAATGGGTTCCACTGCTTCACTTACAGCTGCGGAGGGGTCTTGCTTTGCCAGACGGTGTCGATGAATGAACATTTTTTCTATCGGGTCAGAAAATGGACTGCTGTAATCAAAATAGCTGGTACCAGAATAACCACTTCGTATATCATATACGCGTGGTTGGTAATTATTATCAGGTAATTGAATAAAAGAGTGGTGCATGCGAACAGTAATGGCTTCAGCAGAAGGTGTTACGGTTGTAACAAAACGGCCTGCATCACTGCCCCCTGTAAAGGTGATACTGGCTTCAAACTCAGTATTCATGGGGAAATTCTTGGTGTTGTTGAGATAGATGGCAGAGCGGGGTTCACTAAATGTATAAGTGCCCTGACGCATATTTTTAATTCTATCCGAGACATTCTGTGCATCACGAACAAAAAAGGAAGTGGCATCTACCAGAACTTTGTCGCTTTCTTCTTCATCTACCACAAAACTTCCAATGGTTGATTGTGCAAATGATTCTTTTACAGCGCGTTGTTCGTTCTTGTCATTGGCACTTGCGCGATAGCTATAATTGGGTTGAACCAGCATGAGTTTTTTGCCCACTTTATGAAAAGCAACAATGCGTGAACCACCTATCAAACCTCTGTCGAGCCCAATATCATTCGATCCCAGGCCGGCAGGCAGTGAATGAACATATAAAAATTCTTTGTCTAATTTATCTACCAGTAACCAGATCTTGCCAGTTGGCGCATCCCACCAAAAAGTGAAATAGCCATCATAACGTTTCATGTTTTTGGTCTTATCAGCAATTTTAGAATTGCTTTGGGCAGTTACAAATAGGGTACTGAAACAAAAAATTAGAGCAAAGAGTAAGCGCATAAACAAAGTGTTTGGTGTGAAAATGATCAAAGGGTAAAAAGAAATTTCCCCCTAATAAATACAGGGTTGCAAATAAAAAATCCGGCAACATTATATAAGATGTTGCCGGAGTGATTGATTTTTGTGGTTAAAATTTATCCAACAGCTGTTTCTGTATTTTCTGCAGGTGCTTCCGCAGCTGGTGTTTCAACAGGCACTATTTCTGGTGCAGGTGCTGCTACTGGTGCAGGAACAGGCTTTTTAGCTGCTCGTTTTTTCTTTGGGGCTACTTTTTTAACAGCAGGGCTTACTACTTTTTTTGGAGCTGCTTTTTTGGCCGCCGCTTTTTTTGGAGCTGCTTTTTTAGGTGTAGATTTTTTGGCCGCAGGTTTTTTAGCTGCTGCTTTCTTTACTGCTTTTTTTACTGCTTTCTTAGGCGCAGCTTTTTTAACGGCTTTCTTGGCTACTTTTTTAGCAGGCGCTGCTTTTTTAGCGGCTTTTTTAACGGGTTTTTTAGCAGCAGCTTTCTTAGCAGCTTTCTTCACTGCTTTTTTTACTGCCTTTTTTGGAGCAGCTACTTTTGCTGGTTTTTTAGCTGCTTTCTTTTTACTTGCTTTTGCCATGATGGTATGGGTTTGAGTTTTGTTAATGATGAGAGATGAAAGTTAAAAAATAATTTCTGTAATAAACATCATTTTAGATAAGTAATATTTATTCTTTTCAAACAGGTTTACTGAAAACCCATTCTTTTTAACCATTGTAACGTTTGCATGGGCCATTGACTTAACAAATCATCTTTGAGTGCCATGCCAAAACCATGCCCACCATGGTCGTAAATATACAATTGGGCAGGTACTTTATACTTCTTCAAAGCCTCATAAAAAGCGATACTATTTTTGGGAACCACACTTTTATCATCATCCGCATGAATTAAAAAGGTGGGAGGTGTTTCAGCAGTCACCCTTTTTTCGGTTGATAAGGCTTCTACCATTGATTCTTCGGGTGTTTTACCCAGTAAATTAGCTCTACTACCCCGATGCGCAAAACTGGTATCCATGGTAATTACCGGATACATCAAAATGGCAAAGGAAGGCCTGGTAGACAATTTTCTCAATGGATCTGAAGCATTCGGATCGGCTTTTTGTAAAATAGTGGCTGCCGTAGATGCCAGGTGGCCACCCGCTGAAAAGCCCATTACGCCTGTTTTTTCTGGGTCGATACCCCATTCTGCAGATCTTGACCGGATAATACGGATGGCAGTAGTTACATCATTGTACTGATCCGGATAACGATGCCCCTCTTGCTTAAAATTATTT
>CALRUV010000250.1:0-5456 GCA_943371455.1 Chitinophaga pinensis
AACGCCAGTCGCGAAACAAATTCTTACCAAAACCATCACGCGTAGTAGCTTTTAAAAACCTGGCCGGAATGATCTGGTCGGTATCTACATTCTCCATCTGCAAGGGAACAAAACGACTATGTATTTTTTTTAATGCTATCATAAACCAACCCTAATCATGGGTATTTTTTTTAAAGTAAAAAATCATTCCGTTTTATAAACCATCCATCCTATATCAATTCCCCCTTCAGGGGGCTAGGGGGTCCAACTCACGCACATCCGTTACAACCCCTGTAATAGCAGCAGCTGCAGCTGTTAAAGGACTGGCCAATAATGTTCTGGCACCTGCGCCTTGCCTGCCTTCAAAATTCCTGTTACTGGTACTTATACAATATTCTCCGGCTGGAATTTTATCATCATTCATTCCTAAACAAGCACTGCAACCAGCCTGTCTGATCTCAAAACCGGCTTCCAGAAAAATTTTATTCAATCCTTCTGCCTGCGCCTGTCTGGCCACTTGTTGCGAGCCTGGCACGATCATCACCTGAACATTTTTGTTTTTCTTTCTTCCTTTTATTACAGAAGCAACCAGACGTAAATCCTCAATCCTCGAATTGGTACAACTACCAATGAACACATGTTGAACAGGCATACCCAATAAGGATTTACCCGATTCCAGTCCCATATATTCCAATGCCTTGATAATGTTTTTTCTTTCACCTTCATCGGTGATATTTTCTGTAACAGGAATATGTCCCTGAATAGAAATACCCAAACCGGGGTTGGTTCCATAAGTGATCATGGGGTCAATTTCAGAAGCATTAATGTCTATTTCAACATCAAATACAGCATCGCTATCAGAATACAATTGCTTCCATGCTACTAATTTATTTTCCCATTGTTCACCGGCAGGCGCAAACTGTCTGCCTTTGATATAGTTAAACGTAACCTCATCAGGCGCGATCATTCCGCCCCTTGCACCCATTTCAATACTCATATTACATATGGTCATTCTGGCTTCCATGGATAATGCACGAATAGCTGAACCGGCATATTCTACAAAATAACCCGTAGCACCACTGGCAGTTATTTTGGAAATAATGTATAAGATGATATCTTTTGAAACAACGCCTTTAGATAATGTTCCTTCAATATTGATCCGCATCAGTTTTGGTTTGCTTTGCAGCAAACACTGCGATGCAAAAACCATTTCTACTTCACTGGTTCCAATACCAAACGCAATGGCTCCAAAAGCACCATGCGTAGATGTATGGCTATCCCCGCAAACAATGGTCATACCAGGCTGTGTGATACCCAGTTCCGGCCCTATTACATGCACGATGCCCTGAAAGGGATGTCCCAGACCATACAATTCAATATCGTGTTTCTTACAATTATCAATCAGTTGCTGCACCTGCAATCGGGACAATTCATCCTTGATTGGTAGGTGCTGGTTAATTGTGGGTACATTATGATCAGCTGTTGCCACCACTTTATCGGGACGGAAAACTTTCAGTCCTCTTTTTTCTATACCACTAAATGCCTGCGGACTGGTTACTTCATGTATAAAGTGCTTGTCGATATACACAACGGATGGACCATCTTCCACCTGTTTAACAACATGCTTATCCCAAATTTTATCGAATAATGTTTTTGCCATAATCAATTTAATTTAAGCGTGCTGTAGAAACAGCACGCTACTCAAACTAAAACTATACTACTGAGAAAATCCTAAACGTTAACTGTTTCGGGCGCATATGCCTTTGCCAGCAGATGCAGGTCTTCTTCTTCTATTTCTTTTTTTCTGTCTGCAACCTGGAGAAACATCTCGTAAAGTGTATCGATATCATTTCGGTTAAAAGTATAACCGAGCTTTTGTAAACGATATGCCAAAGCGCTTCTGCCACTCCTGGCCGTAAGTACTATTTTACTTCCATCTGCACCTACTTCTTCCGGATTAATGATCTCATAGGTTAATGAATCTTTTAAAAAGCCATCCTGATGGATTCCGGATGAATGTGAGAATGCATTTGCACCCACAATTGCTTTATTAACCTGAACAGCAACCCGCATAGTATCCGATACCTCACGGCTCATTGGGTTCAACATACGTGTATTGATATTGGTATACAAACCCAGGTGTTTGTGTTGTTTTAAAACCATCACCACTTCTTCTAAGGAAGTATTTCCGGCCCTTTCTCCCAAACCATTGATGGTACATTCTATTTGTCTGGCTCCCGACATAACACCGGCAATGGAATTAGCAGTGGCCAATCCGAGGTCGTTATGACAATGACAGGAAAGTATGGCCTTATCAATATTGGGCACATGGTTGATGAGATAAGCCATTTTTTCTCCATATTGATTGGGTAAACAATAACCGGTGGTATCCGGAATATTTACAACAGTGGCACCCGCCTTAATAACGGCTTCTACCACCCTTGCCAGGTATTCGTTATCGGTTCTGCCAGCATCTTCCGCATAAAATTCAACATCATCTACAAAATTTTTGGCCCAGATAACTGACTGCACCGCACGTTCTATGATCTCATCGCGGGTGGCATTGAATTTTGATTTGATGTGAAAATCAGAAGTGCCGATACCTGTATGAATTCTGGGGCGCTTGGCATATTTGAGTGATTCCCCAGCAACTTCAATATCTTTCTGAACCGCCCTGCTCAAAGCACATACGGTAGCATTTTTAATGATTTTAGAGATCTGGGTAACTGAATCAAAATCTCCCGGACTGGAAATAGGAAAACCTGCTTCAATAATATCCACACCCAGTTCCTCCAGTTTAAGGGCCAGATCAACTTTTTCTTTGGTATTGAGTTTGCAACCGGGTACCTGTTCCCCATCACGTAAGGTGGTATCGAATATGTAAACCTGTTGATCCATTCAATTTTTTTTAGGTACTAGTTCAGATGAAAAGACAGGCTGTTTACTTTTGTTATCGATTGCCATAAATAACAAAGCAAAAGCCTGCCGTTTTCGAATATACTAAAGGTATATCCGGTAAACTGATCAAAATAGGTGGTATTTTACACTCCGCAAAAGGGGTATAATAGCCTGAAAGCCTTGTTATAACTGGTTTTTTTATTAAATAATCTACGATGCCCAACCGTTCTACCGATACCTTATTTCAGCTGGTTCAGTCATTAGAAAGGTCTGAAAAAAGGAATTTTAAATTGTATATGACCAGAAATTCAGGTTCGGGCGACCTGAAAGTGGTGCAGTTATTTGATGCACTGGAAAAAATAAAGCTCTACGATGAAGAACAGTTGTTAGTTAAAAATCCTGCGATTCAGAAACAACAGCTCTCTAATTTAAAAGCACATTTATACCGTGAGATATTAGCGAGTTTACGGCTACTGAACCAGGAAGAGAATATAGACCTTCAATTACATGAACAACTTGATTTTGCCCGGGTTTTGTATAATAAGGGACTATACCTGCAAAGTTTGAAAATTTTAGACAAGGTTAAGGAAATGGCAAGGGCACATAACCAGGTTACTTATATCATGCAGGTATTATTTCTGGAAAAAAAGATAGAGGCCTTGCATATTACCAGAAGTATGCAGGACAGGGCAGAAAAACTAAGTTGTGAAGTGGATGAAGTAATGCAAAAATTAGGTTTGATAGGTTCCTTGTCTAACCTCTCCTTGCAATTATATAGTTGGTATATCAAAAATGGACATGCCCGTAACGAATCGGATACCGCTGCTGTGGATGCTTTTTTAAATGATACATCTATACGTATGGCTAAGGATGCCAAAGGATTTTATGAAAAATTGTATCTATACCAATGCTTTTGCTGGCATGCATTCATCACCCAGAATTTTTTGCTTTATTACCGTTATTGCCAGAAATGGGTTGATCTTTTTGACAGTGAGCCCAAAATGATTGAAATTGAAACGGCACATTATATCAAAGGCTTTCATAACTTATTAGGGGCGCATTTTGATTTGCGCAACTTTCAGAAATTCAATGAAACGCTTTGCAGGTTTGAACAGTTTATTGCAACACCGGTTATTCAGCAAAACAGAAACAACCTGATACAAACATTCATCTACCTCAATATTTCGAAACTGAACAGGCATTTTATGGAAGGCTCTTTTACGGAGGGCCTGAACATGGTACCTTTCATAGAAGAGAAACTGAATGAGTATGAATTGTATATGGACAGGCACCGGGTACTGGTGTTTTATTATAAGATAGCTTCCCTGTATTTTGGTAGCGGGAACTTTGATAAGAGTATTGATTATCTGAATAAGATCATTAATTGGAAAGTAGACCTTCGCACCGATCTGCAATGTTATGCGCGCTTATTGCATTTGATAGCCCATTATGAGTTAGGCAATTTTGAATTACTGGAATACCTGTTAAAATCCGTTTACCGTTTTATGTACAAAATGCAGAACCTGAGCATTGTGGAAGAGAAAATATTTGGATTCCTGCGCAGGTCATTCCGTTTATCTCCCAAACAGTTGAAACCAGCATTTGAAAACCTGCTGGAACAGTTGAAACCATTGGAGAAAAGCCGTTTGGAAAGCCGGGCATTTATGTACCTCGATATAATTTCCTGGCTGGAAAGTAAGATCCATAACCAGCTGGTGCATTCCATTATCCGCCAGAAATACCTGGATGCGAAAAGAAGGGAAGAAATTTGATCTTCCCTATAGAGACCTTGGTGTTTACCTTTTTATTTTTACATTCATGTTATAATCAACCAACATGCAGAAATTAATTGCTGTCTTAATCAGTAGCCTAAGTTTTTTTTCCCAGCAGGTTTCTGCGCAAATAACCAAAGCGCCCGAACGCAAAGAAGGTATGGGACCATATACACAACTGATCATTCGAGGCGTAACCCTGGTAAATGGAACAGGCGCACCACCTGTTGGTCCGGTTGATATTGTAATTGAGCAAAACAGAATAGTCCAGATCAGGTCATTGGGAAATCCTGATGCAACCATTGATCCTTCTAGAAGACCCTCTTTAAAAGAAGGCGGCAAGGAAATTAATGCTACAGGCATGTATGCATTACCGGGTTTGATAGATATGCACGGACATATTGGTGGAACCGAACAGGGAACACCTGCCGAATATGTTTTTAAATTATGGATGGCACATGGCATTACCACTATTCGTGACCCTTCTACCGGTAATGGTTTGGATTGGGTATTGGATGCCAAGAAAAAAAGTGCGGCTAACAGTATCACTGCCCCCAGGATCTTAGCCTACACAGCATTTGGCCAGGGTAGCAAAACCCCTATTGTTACTGCAGACCAGGCAAGGGCATGGGTACAACAAAATGCAAAGAATGGTGCTGATGGTATCAAATTTTTTGGTGCCTCTCCAGAAGTAATGGATGCAGCCATCCGTGAAAATAAAAAACTAGGGCTTCGTTCTACCTGTCACCACGCACAAACTGATGTGGCCAGGTGGAATGTATTACAATCTGCAAGGGCAGGTATGAC
>CALRUV010000251.1:0-5441 GCA_943371455.1 Chitinophaga pinensis
TCATGTTCAATGCCCTTGCTGATATTAAAGAGATCACCAAACTGGTTCAAGTAGGCGTGCGTGATTTTTGCGATGAAGAATGGGATTACATCTGCAACAGTGAGCACCGTGTGGTTACCTATTTTGACAAAGCTATCAAGGAAAGAAGCTACGAAGGTCAAAACTGGAAACAGATTAGTACAGAAATCATTCAGCACCTGCCAGAAAAGGTATACCTCAGTTTTGATATTGATGGACTTGATCGGAAACTCTGTCCCAATACCGGCACACCTGTTCCAGGCGGATTTGAAATTGAAGAGATCTGCTATTTATTTAAAATGATCAGTGAAAGCGGCAGAGAATTGATCGGTTTTGACCTAGTAGAAATTGGGGTAGGACAAACAGATTGGGATGCAAATGTGGGTGCGCGTGCCTTATGGCGTTTGTGTAATTTGATGGTGAAAAATCATTGCTGATCATTCTATGAAAACCTACGACTATATCATTGTTTTAAAAAGACCAAACTATGTTTGGGTTGATCTGGTAAGCAGGTTGATGCTGATGTTTTCTATTGCAGTATTGGTTTACTCCCTTTCAGCAGGTGGCGTAAAGAATTGGTATGGCATCGCCTTCCTGGCATTGGTTCTTGGAGAAGCTGCCTGGTGGTTCATCAGCTACCGGAAAGCAAAGAATGGTGGTATTGCTTTTTACCGCTTGGGATTGTTACTGGCTGCCTTTGGATGGATTCTGTTAAAAGCCCCCATATGGATCATTGCACCTTATATTATTGCTGTTTTAATTGAAAAACAGGTGAAATTTCCACAGGAAATAGCTTTTGATGATGAGGGACTCGTAATCAATTCATTTCCCAAACAAAGCTTTAACTGGGAGGAACTTAACAATGCAATTCTTAAAGACGGAATTCTTACCATAGATTTTAAAAGCAACAAACTGATACAGAAACCCATTGAATCTTTGGCATCCGTAGCAATTGAGCAGGAATTTAACGAGTTTTGCAAAGAAAGGTTAACAGCTTAGCAGGCACAAAGCCTACATCATTATTTTTTAGAATTTACCCATGGTATTAACACAACCTCCCTTCCTGCTGTATTCTGACGGCAATGGAAATATTTATGAAGACAGTACCCTGTATTCAGTTGGACGTGCGGGTTGGGATGCATTTCCTGTTCCTGTAGATGAATGGATAGAACTACCCAACGGAGGTAACCTCTACGAACTTCCCGGCAGAAGAGGTATTGGCATTGATGTACAAAGTGGCGAAATGCGTTTATGCGAGAAAGGCTGGGCCGTTGCCGCATTTATTCCGCCTGCACATACCGGCTTATATATTGCCGCCTTTGAAACCTTACCCGAAGCGCCAACCCTCCCCTTATTTTGTTATACAGCTGTTGGCTGGCAGGATAATAAAAATTATGTACCTGCAGTAAGAATTGAAAAAGACATCCGGCAGGAATGTGCGGGTTATGATGACGTACAAATAAAAACGGGTACTGATATTTTGTTGAAGAATTATCCAGAGAACAGACTGGTTAAACATTTGATGGAGAAATGTTGTATGACCTATCATTGTCCCGCTGCCAGAAATTTTTCACTGGCCAGGTGGGAATGTCCGGTACCCACTTCACCCGCTTGCAATGCCAATTGTATTGGTTGTATTTCTTTTCAACCGGAAGAAGAAACCATTGTATCCACACAGGACCGATTAACATTTAAACCAACTGCAGAAGAGATCGTAGAATTTACGGTACCTCATTTGATGAATGCACCTTTTCCTATTGTAAGTTTTGGACAAGGATGTGAAGGCGAGCCACTATTGATGTGGGAAACCATCCGCGAAGCAATACTGGAAATTCGTAAGCATACCGATAAAGGCAATATCAATATCAATACCAACGGCTCTAACCCAATTGCCGTAAAAGCCTTGTGCGAAGCGGGTTTGAACAGTATCCGGGTAAGTACCAACTCGGCACGCAAGCATATTTATGAGCCTTATTACCGGCCTAATAATTACCAGTTTGAAGACATTGTAGAGAGTTTGAAAGTGATGAATGATTTTGGTGGCTGGACAAGCATTAATTATTTTGTATTTCCCGGCATGACGGATAGTGTGGAAGAATATGAAGCCTTACGAAAGCTCATCAAATCAACAAACCTGAAAATGATTCAATGGCGGAATTTTAATATTGATCCGGATTGGTATATGGGCAAGATTGGTGTAAATGAAACAGGTGAAATGATGGGCATCAGGCAAATGATGCAGCTGATACAGGAAGAGTTTCCCGCATTAAAATTTGGCTACTTCAATCCTTCCATAGAAAGAATCAAAGGCGATTTTGAACATGATTTTGCTGGTGGCAAATAAGCGCTTACCCATATTGTAAGATTTTACCTGAAGGTTTTTACTGCTTCCTGACCATTTCAATTATGACCGAACACACTACCCAAAAAGAAATATATGCAGGAATAGCTTATGCTGTACTTGCCACCATTTTATGGTCGGGGAATTTTATTATTTCACGTGGGGTTCATAACGAGATAGGTCCTTTTAGTCTAGCTTTTTACCGATGGTTTACGGCCACCTTAATCATTGCCCCCTTTGCATGGCAGAAATGCAAAAATGAAATAGAGCTGGCGAAAGAAAACTTCGCATACCTATGCTGGGTGGCACTTTCAGGCATTGCCTTATTCAACACATTTGTTTACATAGCTGGGCATTATACCACTGCCATTAATATGGCTTTAATAGGCACTACATCCTCTCCCATTTTTGCCACCATACTTGCTGTTATATTTTTAAAAGAGAAACTACAAAGTCTCCGAATATTTGGACTACTGGTTTGTATTGCAGGCATACTGGTGCTATTATCGAAGGGGAGTTTGCAAACATTGGCTGCTTTTCACTTTTCAACAGGTGATCTCTGGGTTTTAGCGGGGGCATTGGCATTTGCCTGTTATAATATTCTGGTAAGAAAAAAACCGATGGGGATTTCTGCTATAAATTTTCTTTTTCTGGCTTTTGTTTTGGGTACCTGTATGTTATTTCCGTTTTACATGTACGAATTGATCAATGGAAAATCTGTCGTATGGAATTTTACACTGATCGGTTCCATCCTTTACCTGGGAGCAGGAACTTCTGTGGTAGCTTTTCTTTGCTGGAATAAATCACTCCAATACCTGGGCACTTCCCGCACTGTTTTGTTTGGCAACCTGATCCCTATCTTTAGCACACTGGAAGCCGTTTGGTTACTGGGTGAAAAAATGAATAGTTTTCATTTGATCAGTGGTGTTATGGTTATCACTGGATTAATCATTGCCAATAGTAGCTTACAAAAAAAGAGTGCACAACCCTAAGTATTATTAGTACATGGATACTTTCACGCTTATTTTATTATGTCTTTTCGCTTTCATGGCTGGTTTGGTAGACGCCATTGCTGGTGGCGGCGGATTGATACAAACACCGGCAGCATTGATTTTGGTGCCCCAATTACCCGTGTCAACCATAATAGGAACCTTGAAAATTCCGGCTTTTACAGGTACGGCATTTGCTTCTGTACAATACCTGAAAAAAGTACGTGTGAAATGGAAGATGATCCTGGTGATGTGTACGATCGCATTTATTTCAGCATTTGCCGGCTCTGAAGTACTTACGCTGGTGAGTAACCAATACATGAAACCTGTTATATTTTTTGTTTTGATAGGCGTTGCAATTTACACGTATAGCAAAAAGAATTTTGGTCAGCATTCACATAAAAAAATATCTCCTAAAAAAGAATGGATCTATGGCATCATCATCAGTGTGGTGATTGGTTTTTATGATGGCTTTATTGGTCCGGGTGCAGGTAGTTTTCTGGTGCTATCATTTATTACTATACTGGGACTGGATTTTTTACATGCAAGCACCCATGCAAAGCTGATCAACCTCAGTACCAATATGGGTTCTATCGTTTTATTTTTATTGAAAGGCAGTATACTCTGGGGTATCGCCCTTCCCATGGCAGTATGCAATGGCCTGGGCGGTATTATTGGTTCTAAACTAGCCATCAAGCATGGCAATCGCTTTATCCGTTTGTTTTTCCTACTCATCATAACAGCAACACTGATCAGGTTTGGGTACGATGTTTTTTAAAAATAACCTTAGATGAACGGTAAAAATCTCAAATAGCATTTCTATACTACTATCACTCCTCAGACGCACGACCCATTTTGCTCAGGCCGCATGGCCTCGTCTTTGCTATGTCGCTGATTTTCTCATTTTCAAAACTTTGCCATGCTCTTTAGAGCATGGATTAAATAGTAAAACAAATCACTATTGGGACTTTAGTCCCGCGTATGTTTTTTTTTCAATTGAAAAAAGTTCAGTTCATTTTGATTCCTGTCATTTGTTGTAAAATTTCTTGCCCTTAATTAACTGAATTGTAACAGATCAATATGCTGCAAAACCTTTTTAACCTTTATTTATACCCTAAAGTGGATTACCCACCACCATTGAGTGTAATTTTCAACATTCAATTATTCCATCCCGTATACCCCTACATTTGATATGCATAATCTATTGTCCATGTCAGCAGCATTCGAGAGAGAAAAAAATATCAAGGCAGGCATCTATACATCCTTGCTATGTGCTTTGCTATTAGCCCTTTTCTTTTTTTTTCAGTGGACTCTCCCCCAAATTCCGCCGCCCGATTTTGGTGAAGGCATTGAAGTAAATTTGGGAAATAGCGAAACAGGTTTAGGAGATATTGCCCCATTGATACCAGGAGAACCTTCTGCAACAGAAGATAATAAAGCAAGCGTTCCACCTACTGCACAGCAACCAACCGAACAAGCTAAGATAAATGCAGATGAATATGCAGATGGCGATGCACCCGCAGTGAATTCAGCTAAAGAAAAACCTATAGTAAAAGCAATTGTTAAGCCACCCGTTCCTGTAAAAAAAGCTACCGAAACAACCCTAACCAATCCAACACCTGCCCCACCCAAACCCAAAGCAGTATTTAAAGGAGGCACCAGTACCACCACCAGTGGCAATAGGGCCGATAGTTACAATGGCATCAAAAATCAGGGGATAGCAGGTGGTAAAGGAGATCAGGGCAATCCAAACGGCAACCCTAATTCAGACAGTTATAAAGGTAATGCAGCCAGTGGCGCTGGTGGTAGCGGTGGCAATAGTGGTGTTTCTATCAGAAGTGGGTTGGATGGCAGAAGAATAACCCAGTTACCTTCTTTCGAAGACGACTTTAATGAGAATGCCAAAGTTGCCGTAGATATCACCGTAGATAAAACAGGCAATGTAACCATGGCCATCGTTAACCAAAGGGGAACCACCACCACCAACCAAGGTATCAGGAATATTGCCCTGAAAAAAGCCAGAAGTCTTAAACTCAACAGTAGCAATGCTGACAAGCAAACAGGTACCCTGGTTTTCAATTTCAAGCTAAGGG
>CALRUV010000252.1:0-5421 GCA_943371455.1 Chitinophaga pinensis
GCCCTGTTTCTTCATGGCAGGTATAAAATAATAACAGCCATAAACCACGCCCATTTGGTTGATGCTGACCATCCATTCATAGTTTTCAAGCGCATATTCTTCAAAACCACCGCCATCACCCACACCTGCATTATTAAATAGCAGGTCAATGCCACCGGCTATTTGTAAAAATTCTGCAGCCACTTTCTGGTATTGCTGCTTATCAGAAACATCCAAAGGAAACAGGAAGGGTTTTCCGCCTGCTTTTGTTACTTCTGATACACAGGATTCCAGGTCAGGTATATTAATATCGCTCATGCCGATCGTCCAGCCATCTTTGGCCAGTTCCAGGCAAAATGCTTTGCCCAAACCCGATGCAGCACCGGTTATAAAGGCCCTTTTTTGGGGATGTAGGAGGGAAAGCTGATACATAAGGCAAGCAAGGGGTTTATAATTTTCTTTTAAAAAATTTTGATGGATCGAATCATGAATTTACATACTATCAGGATGTATTTATGCCATCTACCCGTTTATTTTGCCCTTTCGTCCATATATGGATAAACTAGGGATAGATATAAAATGTTTTTATCTTTATCAGCTTATAAATCTATTGCCTTGAAAAGATTTTACCTAATTCCCATCTCTCTGTTGCTTATCACTGCCTGTAAGGGTAAAAAAGAAGAAGTGAAGCCCGACAATACGCCCAAAGCGGTAATGGTTGACGTATTGATTGCCAGTTCACAAACATTGAAAAATGCTGTGGAAGCCAATGGATCCGTTGTTGCCAGTGAATTTGTAGAATTACGCCCTGAAGTAAGTGGCCGGTTGGTGTACCTGAATGTTCCGGAAGGAAGCCAGGTACAGCAGGGAACTGTGATTGCCCGCATTAACGATGCAGACCTGCAGGCACAACTCAATAAAACCAAAGTTGCCCTGGAATTGGCAACAAAAACAGAAGAAAGACTTCGGAAACTATTATCCATCAGCGGGGTTAATCAGCAGGATTATGATATGTCGTTGAATGCCGTGAACGGATTAAAAGCTGACCTTTTGTATACACAGTCATTGATCGACAAAACCGTTTTAAAAGCGCCATTTACCGGTATTTTGGGCTTAAGACAAGTAAGTCCGGGTGCCTATCTTACCCCGGCTAGTATTATAGCCAGCATACAGCAATTAGATAAAATAAAAATAGATTTTACCATTCCGGAAGAATACAGTCACATGATCAAGAGAGGTGATACCATTGATGTGCAGGCTAATTCCAGTGATTCGATCATGAAAAAAGCCACCATCATTGCCATTGAACCACAGGTGAACCAGAATACCCGAAGTTTAAAAGTGCGTGCCTTGCTTTCTGATAATAATTTGAATCCTGGTTCATACGTAAAAGTGTTTCTTTCAGCCAATAAAGAGCAGAAAAGTATTTTGGTGCCTACCAATGCCATTATTCCGGATGATAGAAACAAACAATTGGTAATAGTGAAAGATGGAAAAGCATTATTTGTAAATGTAGAAACAGGATCCAGACAAGCCAGTAATGTAGAAGTGACCAAAGGGGTGAAAGAAGGTGATTCTATTGTTGTAACGGGATTACTTTTTACCAGACCCAAATCTGATTTAAAGATCAGGGGCACCAAAACTTTGGAACAACTCACCAACTGATTTGTTTGACAATAAACTGCATATCTCAAAAAAGACAGCCATACAGCTATGAATATTTCAGAACTATCGTTGAAAAGGCCTGTATTGGCTACGGTGATGAATCTCCTCATCATTTTATTTGGACTAGTTGGTTTTTCTTTTTTGGCAGTAAGGGATTATCCGGCCATTGACCCACCTACCATTTCTATTACTACCAGTTATACCGGTGCCAATTCTGATATTATTGAGAGTCAAATTACAGAACCATTAGAAAAACAGGTGAATGGTATCCCTGGAATCCGAACCATTACCTCTTCCAGTTCTTTGGGTACCAGTAATATTACGGTTGAGTTTAATTTGGGTATTGACCTGGAGTCTGCAGCCAGTGATGTTCGTGATAAAGTTGGACAAGCACAAAGAAGTCTTCCGCAGGATATTGATGCCCCTCCAATTGTTTCAAAAGCAGATGCAACCAGTGAATTTATCATGGTACTGGCGATCCAAAGCAGAACCAAAAGCTTACTGGAATTGAGCGATTATGCTGAAAATGTTTTGCAGCAACAATTACAAACCATCAAAGATATCAGTGCGGTAAATATTTTTGGTCAGAAGCGTTATGCCATGCGGATCTGGCTAAACCCAGATAGGATGAGTGCGTTAAATATTGCTTTTACCGATGTACGTACGGCCATTAATGCAGAAAATATTGAATTGCCACCCGGAAAGATTTATGGTAATGGAACGGAAATGATCATCCGTGCATTAGGGAGGTTGAAGAATGAACAGCAGTTCAAAGACCTGATCATCAAACAAGATGCTACAGGAACCATTCGTTTGAGTGATATTGCCAAAGTAGAGCTGGGACCGGAACAATTGGAGCAATCCTGGAAACTGAATGGGGTAAATGCGTTAGGATTGGCGGTGGTTCCACAACCGGGTGCCAATAATGTACAAATTGCGGATGAATTTAATAAAAGACTTGACCTCATAAAAAAAGCAAACAAGTCTGATATTGAAATGAAAGTGATTTTGGATAACACCATCAATATCCGCAAATCTTTGGAAGAGGTAAAAGACACTTTGATCATTTCATTTAGCCTGGTGGTATTGGTGATATTTTTATTCTTCCGTAACTGGTTGATTGCTATCAGGCCTTTGATAGATATTCCTATTTCATTGGTGGGTACTTTCTTCATCATGTATATCGCAGGGTTTTCTATTAATATCTTAACGTTACTGGGTATTGTGCTGGCAACCGGACTGGTAGTGGATGATGGAATTGTGGTAACTGAAAACATTTTCCGAAAATTGGAGGAAGGGTTGCCCATACGCAAAGCGGCATTGGAAGGAAGTAAGGAAATCTTTTTTGCGGTTTTATCAACTTCTATCACACTCGCTGTTGTATTTCTGCCTGTAATCTTTTTGGAAGGTTTTGTTGGCAGACTGTTTCGCGAATTTGGTGTTACGCTTGCCTGTGCCGTATTAATATCGGCATTTGTATCTCTAACTATCACACCCGTATTAAATGTATACCTTAATAAAAAGAATGCTCATGAAGGCTGGTTCTATAAAAAGACCGAACCCTTCTTTACCGGTATGGAAACAGGGTATAGAAATCTTTTACAAAGTTTCATGAAAGTGCGCTGGGTTGCATGGGTGATTGTATTGATTTGCGGGGGGATGATCTATGTTATCATGGGTTTATTGAAAAGTGAAATTGCACCGCTGGAAGATAGAAACAGCATACGTTTTACGGTTACAGCCGCTGAAGGTACCAGTTTTAATTACATGCAAAAGATCTCTGATAATATTGCCAATTTTTTAATTGATTCTGTGCCAGAAAGAGATTTTGTACAGACAAGAACACCGGCAGGTTTTGGTCCGGGGGGGTCTGCCAATTCATCTTCACCCAGGGTGGCATTGGTTGATCCAAAGTTTAGATCGAGAAGTCAGAATGAAATTGCCAATGACCTTCAAAAAAAATTAGGCAGGTTTAATGAGGCAAGAATTTTTGCTGTGCAGGAACAGACCATCTCTGTAGGTCTTGTTTCAAGAGGATCCTTACCTGTACAATTTATTTTACAGAACCAGGATCTTGCCAAACTCAAAACCACCATACCTAAGTTTTTGGAAGAAGCCAGAAAAGATAAAACCTTTGCCAATGTGGATGTGAACCTGCGTTTTAATAAACCGGAACTACAATTAACGGTAGACAGAATGAAGGTGAAAGATCTGGGTCTTTCTACTTCAGATGTAGTAGGTGCTATTCAGGCGGCATTTAGCGGTGGAAGAATGGCTTACTTTATAATGAATGGCTTTCAGTACTCTGTGATTGCACAGGTAGAAAGAGACAAGAGAAACAATCCCAACGACATCAAAAATTTATTTGTAAGAAATAAAAATGGCGATAATATTCCCCTGGATGCGGTTGTTAACGTTCAGGAGAGTAGCAATACCGCTACCCTTTATCACTTTAACCGTTTTAAAGCAGCCACTATTTCAGCTTCACTGGCAGAAGGTAAAACAATTGGTGATGGACTAAAAGCCATGCAGGGTATTGCTAACAAAATGTTGGATGAATCTTACCAAACAGCACTCACCGGACCTTCGCGTGATTATTCTGAAAGCTCTTCCAATATTGTCTTCGCTTTTGTGTTGGCTTTGTTATTAATCTACCTGGTTCTTGCTGCACAGTTCGAAAGTTTCCTGGATCCCTTTATTATCATGATCACGGTTCCGCTTGCGATTGCAGGTGCTTTGCTAAGTCTTTATTTGTTTGATCAAACACTGAATATATTTTCAGAGATCGGTATGATCATGTTGATTGGGCTGGTAACCAAGAATGGAATCCTGATTGTGGAGTTTGCCAATAAGAAAAGAAAATTCGGTTTGTCCAAAATGCAAGCAGTGCTTGAAGCATCCCAACAGAGATTAAGGCCCATCCTGATGACCAGCCTTGCCACATCTTTAGGTGCATTACCCATTGCCTTAAGTTTGGGTGCTGCTGCAACCAGTCGTATTCCGCTGGGTATTGTAGTGGTGGGAGGTTTGTTGTTTTCATTGGTTCTGACCCTTTTTGTTATTCCTGCTGTGTATACTTTTGTATCTGGAAAACATAAGGCTAAGGAAGTAGAGATAACGGAGTAGTCTGGAGACTGGAGTTTGGAGTTTTGGGTTTCGAGTTTGAACATTGATGTATATCTTATTCTTGTACTTAGTTTTTTTCGTGTCTGTTTAGAAGGGTTACCTTTGCATGATTAAATGATTAAGTGATGAACCAATCTATCGCAGATATCCGTCAGGATTATAGTCTGCATTCTCTAGACCAGAAAGATGTTAGTAAAAACCCCATTGATCAGTTTACGTTATGGTGGGATGAAGCTGTAAAAAGTGAAATAACGGAAGTAAATGCCATGACACTGGCTACGGTTACTGCTGACTTACATCCTTCAGCACGCATTGTATTATTGAAGGGATACGACAAAGACGGTTTTGTTTTTTTTACCAATTATGCCAGTAATAAGGGCGCTGAAATAGCTGCTAATCCTTATGCAACACTGGTTTTTTTCTGGAAGGAATTGGAGCGTCAGGTTCGGATAGATGGTTTAATTGAAAAAGTAAGTGTGGATGAAAGTGAAGAATATTTTCAATCGCGCCCGGAAGGAAGCAGAATTGGTGCCTGGGCATCACCACAAAGTACAGTAATAGCAGGGCGAGAAATCATTGAACAAAATGTTGCAGAGCTCACCCAAAAATATGCATCCGGAATTATACCAAGACCCGAGCATTGGGGTGGCT
>CALRUV010000253.1:0-5358 GCA_943371455.1 Chitinophaga pinensis
GAAGATTAGAGAATACAAACAATTAGAATGTTGATTTGCGAATGATTAAAGATTCAAAATTCACTTCAGCAATCAACATTTCTTGTTCAATATTCAAAATTCTAAAGGAATTATCTTATCAACCCAATCATTTTCGAGTGCGCAACGGCTTCTATACTATGTACAAAAAAGCAACAGGCAACACCTGCTGATTCCATTTTGTGGAGAATGGCCTGGGCTTCATTACTTTTCTTTTTTGCAATATCTCTGATATATACGGCAAATATTCTTCCAGGAAAATGCGTTACGATATCCGCATAAATAAATGGGTCCTGCTGTGAACTATCACCCAATAACACAAACCGTTGTTTGGGAAATGCATTCAGTATTCTTGAGATCCGTGCAAATTTTGTTTGGTGGTTATTTTGTCCTGTGCTTAGCAATTCGCCCAATTTCTTCATCTTACTCAATAAAACTACCCCTTTGGGTAAACCATTCCTTACAATAAACTCATCGATATAATCGTACAAATTCCATTCGCTGCTCGACACATAAAAGAATGGGTTTTGTTCATCTTCTGCAGTATGTGCAGCTGCCAATAAATTATAATGATTCACCACGCCCTCAAAAGGCTTTCTGGTTCTGGGGTTGCGGGTAAATAATAAGGATAGCCTTTTGCGTAAATTGGTACTATGTGATATTAAAAAAGTGTCGTCTATATCAGAGATAAATGCATACTGTGTAGAATGTGGCACCAACACTTTTCCATTTACATGAGCAATTGGTTGATCCGCATTATCCAATATTTCTACCTTCACATCATTCCAGCCATAGGGTATGGGTATTGCGGAATGCCAGTCCTGGTGAATAAACCCATCTGATTCGGTAACTGAAATAAAAACCTGGTCATTCCAGTACAATTGAACCTTAGTATCTGGTATTTGCCTTACGATAAATAACCTGATCAGCCCAATTATATTTCTAAGTAAAAAAGAACGGTATTTTTTTCTGCGTAAGGGGGCAAAAGAAAGCGCATGACCATAGATAACCATCTGTGCAGCATGGCCATAACCTGCATAGATCTTAATAGTAGGTACACCAGTAAACCCTAACCATTGCCAGCACTTTTCTTTCCAGGATGACTTTTGCAGGTTTTCCAATTTTTTAGGCGCTATAGTTTTAGTAGTTTGCATCACTGATTCACCTAAGTTACGATGTTGCCGAATGGAAGAATCCAATTTAATTAAATTACTTTTTGTTGTGAACCCGGTTTCCGGAGGTAACAATAAAAAAAACTGGGTAGACGCCATCCATGCCCAGTTTGCCGAAAAGCCCCACAACTACCAACTAATCACTTTGACCGGTTTTGATGATCATTTACTGATACGCAATTACCTGGATTCATTTAAACCCCAAAAAGTTATTGCGGTAGGCGGTGATGGCACCATCAATTTGATCGTTTCGCAAATTGCAGGTACAAATATTGCGCTGGGTATTTTGCCGGCTGGTTCTGCCAATGGACTGGCATCAGAATTAAATCTACCTTTTTCTATCACAGAATCAATGGCTATTATCATGGCCAATCATACTAAAAAAATTGACCTGATACAGTTCAATAATAAAGAACACTGTATTCATTTGAGTGATATTGGATTGAACGCACTGGTGATCAAAGACTATACACTTAAAAAAATGCGGGGCAAATGTGGCTACCTGAAATCTATCTACCATGTTTTACAATTGAGAAAATTAATTAAAACAAGTATTCAGCTCAACGGACAAACACTTATCAGAAATACCTATATGGTGGTATTTGCCAATGCCCGCTCTTATGGATCCGGTGCATTGATCAACCCATTAGGAGATTTGTGCGATGGTAAATTTGAAGTAGTGGTGGTAAAAGAATTGTCCATTTGGGAATTACTGAAAATGCTTTTAATACATGCGCCATTTGATTCGAATAAGATAGAAATTTTTCAAACAGATGAAGTAATCATTACCACAGAGAAAAAAGTTTTTTTTCAAATTGATGGGGAATTTCTGGGCAGAGTGAATACCATTCATGCTGCTATTAAACCTGGGGCTGTTTCGGTTTTGTTGGCAGAATGATTATTTAGATTGCGGATTTGTTTTGCCACAGACCTGTCTGCCGACAGGCAGGTTACACGGATTACGCAGATTACACTGTTGTAATATTTAGACGGAATTTACTATTTCTTTTGTAAAATAGCCAAAGCTTGCTCATCCTTAAATTGAGTTGCCAGTTGCGTTAACTGTTTTTGCAGATCTACTATAATTTTTGCATAAGCAGGATCACCATAGAGGTTATGCATTTCTTTGGTATCCTTTTTCAGATCATACAATTCCCAATTATCAGCAGGACCATAAAAACGGATCAGTTTGTATTGCTGGGTGCGTACACCAAAATGTGGTGATACATGGTGCGGCTCAGGGTATTCATAGTAATGATAGTATAGTGCATTACGCCAGGGTTTAACCAATGGCTTTTTACTTAGCAACGGAAGCATACTATTTCCCTGAATATCTAATGGAACTTCTTTTCCGGCTGCATTTAAAAGTGTTGGTGCCAAATCTATATTCATCACCAATTCTGTTTGTTTAGAGCCAGGCTTTATAACACCCGGAAAACGCATAACCAGCGGTGTACGCATACTTTCTTCATAAATAAAGCGCTTATCAAACCAGCCATGCTCACCTAAATAAAATCCCTGGTCAGAAGTATAGATAACCAATGTATTTTTTGCTAACCCTGTTGAATCGAGGTAACGCAGTATGCGACCAATATTCCTGTCGAGCGATCTGGCTGTTGACAGGTAATCTTTCAGGTATCGCTGGTACTTCCACTTTACTACTGCAATGCTATCCTTCTTTATTTTATCATATACATCCGCTTCTTTAGCATAATATTTTTCATAAGCTGCTTTCTCGGATGGAGACATCCTGCCAAACATGCCAGGCAGCTGGTAATTCACATTCATTTTCAAATCATTCCTTAATAACATGGTTTTACTAATGGTCATGTCCTGGTCTGCTGCAGCTTTTCTGTTTTGGTAATCATCAAAAAAATTATCAGGATACGGAAACTCTATACCATCAAATGCGTCCAGATCCTGTATATCCGGCATCCAGTTACGATGCGTTGCTTTTTCGCCTATCACCATAAAAAAAGGCTTATCCTCATTGCGCTTATCCAACCAATCAATTGAGAAGTCACTGATGATATCTGTTGTATAGCCCTTATGTCTAACAGTATCATTCTGCATATTGATAAAATCAGGTTGGAAATAATTTCCCTGATCGGGCAGAATTTTCCAGTAATCAAAACCTACCGGCAATGACTGTAAATGCCATTTACCAATCCAGGCTGTTTGATAACCCTCATCATGCAATAATTTTTGCACCTGCTGTTGCCCACCATTAAAATTTCTTTTGGGGGAATTGTCTATCAGCCCATTCATATGACTATACTTACCCGTTAACAATACAGCCCTGCTGGGCGCACAGATAGAATTGGTAACAAAGGAGTTGGAAAACAAAACACCTTCCTTAGCAATACGGTCTATATTAGGTGTTTGCATTAGTTTACTACCATAGGCACTGATGGCTTGCTGGGCATGGTCATCAGTGAAAATGACAAGGATATTGGGTTTCTTTGATTGAGAAAACCCCGCACTATAAAACAGGACTCCTATTAATAAAAAAATATACTTTCTCAACATGGCTTTGGTTATGTAAATAAATATAAGAAAAAACTTCAGTTAAAACGATTATGCCAAATGGGTTTGGGTTTTATTTTCCTTTCGGATAAAATAAATAATTAGCATGATGGATAGTAAAATGATTACTATGCCTGTTTGAAATGCCGTTCTGCGAAAAAAAATCAGCCAGTCCAAATTTTTTTCTCCGAAATTTTTATATAGCAATACCAGAATACTTCCCAGATAACCACCAGCATCTGCCAGGTACATCAGGTAACCCATATTACCCCGGTATTTAAAATGCGCGATCCATCTTTCAAATAACATTGTATGAAAAGCGATATAAGGAAGGTACAAAGCAAACCCAAGCATGATCATCCACAAAGCAGGGCTGATCAGGTTATAATTGAACAAATAGGTCATCAAAAGCATTAATAAACCTGAAAAAATTACTAAATACAGGGTGAGGTGCAATACTTTTCTATTATGTTTGATAACAATCATAGAAGCGATGATGATTAGAACACTTAAGGCAACCGGAATTTCAGCGTAAACAAGAATTGCTGGTGCATTGGCATAACCTAAGGCTGACCAAAGTTCAACGGCAAAATTATCACGGAGGTCGCGGAAAATTGTTAGCATAATATAGATCACCACAGCAATAAAAATTCCTGGTCCGAACTTTTTTATAAAATCAATTCTTTGTTCGCCATTCATGGGTTCACGTGGTGACCGCATTTTCACATCTTCTGCATCTGGTTTGGGTATTTGTTTAAGCATCCATATACCCGTTAAAAGCAAAGGGATAAAAACTAAACCCGCTATAAAAGGCATCCATTCTTCACTTATACCGGCTTTTTGCATTAATAACAAGCCTACTGCTTTTACTAACCCAGAAGAGACTATAAAGCTGGATGCCATAAAAGCCCCCAATAATTCTGTTTGTCGTCTTCCTTCAATAAAACTAAATACAATGCCCCAGATTAAACCCAATGGCAATCCATTAAGAAAGAGGAACCCTGCATTATAAGGGACTGGTGTAATGGCAAATAAAAACAAGGAGATCCAGGCCATACCCATTAGGAATAAGATAGCCAGAATTCTTTTGGTAGCTGGCATTTCAGAAACATACTTAATACCCAGAAATTTTGAAATAGTATATCCAAACAATTGAAAAATAATGAGCATCATTTTATAATCAACACCCCACAGCGTTAAACCCTCATAGGTTGCAGCAGTAAATGGTTTCCGGAATGCATACATGCTGCAGTAAGTTATAAAACATGCCATGCCGCAAAACAACATAAAAATAACTTTATGCTGTTTTTGCAACCATTCTGAGGGGTTCAAAGATTTGTTTGAAAACAACATATCGCTTTCTTTATTTATAGCTGTATGAATACATTCTCTATCAAAGAGGGTAACGCAGTTATATCTTGAATGATATGTGTATGCGGATATTTTTCCAGTGTTTGCCGGTTATTTGCACCGCTTAAAACGCCAATATTACCAATACATCCTGCATGATAGCCTGATAATAGATCAGCGGGTGTATCACCTATTTTAATCACTTCGTGAACATTCTGTACATCCAGTTTTTGCATTGCCTGGAATATCAGGAAAGGGGAAGGCCTGCCTACACCTGCAGTATCCTCTACAT
>CALRUV010000254.1:0-5353 GCA_943371455.1 Chitinophaga pinensis
ATTAAATTATTGATATTCAATTATTTATAAAATTTTATTAGTAATAAAATTTCGATGTGTTTTATTTTTTGGCATGGTGTTTGGCTAAAAGGGTAAGATTTAAAAAGAGAATAACCTCTAATAATTGCCAGATACAGCAGGTTTGCCTATTTTAACCATGCAGATCTGGCTATTGTTTTACAATTTACCTAATGGATATGAAAATTTTACTAGTCCTGCTTTTATTACTTTATCAATCTGTGTCTTCACAGATACAGGATAGAACTGCCCATAAGCCAAAGCTTTCCCTTGATTCTTCACAGCTAAAGCAGCCCGATTCGGTTAATATTATTGGTAAAGCAATTAAGGGCAAAGCAGGCACTTATAGCGCAAAATCAGATGGTAAAAAAACCGCCAGTGGAGAAATATTCTCCAATAAAGCCTATACAGCGGGAAGCAATAAATTTAAGATCAATGCCTGGGTGAAGGTTACCAATGTAAAAAACCAGAAAAGCCTTTATGTAAGGATCAACGACCGAACATCTAAAAAGAAAGGGACCGAAATTATATTACTAACAAGAAAAGCAACAGGTGAGCTGGGTTTTTTAAAAACCGGTTATGCTAATGTTAAATTAGAGGAAATTTCTATAAACACTTATCAGCCAACTGATTCAACTCTTATAGATACCACAAAAATACCTGAAAACATTGCTTCTATTATTGATGAAAAAATACAGGATAGTATTGTAAACATAGGAAAGCCAGTAAACGGTATTGCCAGCTTTTATAGTTCCAATTTAGATGGTACTCTAACATCAACAGGTGAAAGATACCGGAACAAGCTCTTTACGGCTGCCAGTAATAATTTTAAGCTCAATACATGGGTATTGGTAACGAATCTTTCTAATAAAAAAACAGTAATTGTTAGAATTAACGATAGGATGCATCCCAGGATGAAGAAGAAAGGTAGAGTGGTTGATTTGAGCAGGGTAGCAGCAGATGAACTCGATTTTATCGAAAAAGGGCTTACCAAAGTTAAAGTACAAGCCATTAAAATAGTACCCAAAGAAAGCTTGAACAATCGCCTTATAGATACAATTGTACCTTCAATGGACTCATTGGTTCCAATTGATACCGTAAGTTCTGAACCGGTTAAACAGGATAAAAATGAGAAAATGGGGATTGCCAGTTTCTACAGTAAAAGTTTTGATGGCCGGAAAACAGCCACTGGTGAGATTTTTAAAAACAATAAATTATCCGCTGCCAGTAATGATTTTAGACTCAACACCTGGGTTCGTATTACCAATTTGAAAAATAATAAATCCATAATATTGCGTATAAACGACCGAATGCACCCTCGAATGCAACGAAAAGGCAGGGTAGTGGATGTTAGCAGAATAGCCGCGCAAAAGCTTGATTTCATGAAAAATGGGTTGGTGAGGGTAAAAGTGGAACAGGTGAAAAAAGGCACAGTAGAATAAAATGGGTATAATATAAATTTATCATAATTTTAATAAGTCAGTTTCTGCCTGTATTTTTGCGTAACTACTAAAACTCGTATTATGAAGAAATTCCTTTTTGCCTTAATAGCTATCAGTTTGTCTGTGGGTGCTTTTGCTCAGGCTCCTGTTAGGTATATAAAGAGACCAAGTCTGTCTGTCAATTTCTTTTTGAAAGACATGTTTACCGCAAACCTTATTGATAAAACATCACTATCTTCTGTATTATCTAAAAACCAATGGACAAAAGTTAGGGACATGTCGCCAGGATTAAGCCTTCAGTATTACGAAGGTCTGTCAGAACATATCGATTTTGTGGGAACTATTGCGGGGTCTTATGTTAAATTCCCATTTTCATACACTTCTGGTGTTAGTGCTTCTAAAGAAAGCAGGTTACTTCTGGAAACCTCTGCCGCCATTAATATCAAACTTTTACGCGATAATTATTTTGTTGTTCCCTACATTAATATTGGTATAGGTGCATCTATGTATGGCGGAACTTATTTTGCAGCTTATATGCCTAGTGGGTTAGGCTTACAATTTGATTTGGGTGAAGGAACTTATGTTAATACCTTTTTTGGATACAATGCCCAAATATCTAGTCTTGCATTAAATCATCTTAATTATTCAATTGGTATTGCCTCTCCCTTAAAAGAGAAAAAAGAACCCGTTTTATTGGTTACGCCTCCGCCACCACCACCTCCTCCGCCTGCTGCTGAGAAAGATACAGATGGCGATGGTATCTTCGATAATAGCGATAAATGTCCTACTGTACCAGGTGTAGCTAAATACAACGGATGTCCGGTTCCTGATACAGATGGCGATGGAATTAATGATGACAACGATAAATGTCCTTCCGTTAGAGGAGTTGCTAAATATGATGGTTGTCCTGTTCCCGACAGAGATAAGGATGGTATTAATGATGACGAAGACAAATGTCCGGATACGCCAGGTGTTGCTCGTTACCAGGGTTGTCCTATTCCAGACAAAGATGGTGATGGAGTGAATGATGAAGAAGACAGATGTCCCGATGTACCAGGTGTTAGAGAGTTTAATGGTTGTCCCGATTTATCCGGTGTATTAAGAGATGCCGCCAAGAGTATTTATTTTACAACCAATACGGCAAAGTTTGCATTCCCCGACAAAGCGAAGTCCAAACTTTCTATTGCCATTGATTTATTAAATAAATATCCTAACCTGCACCTTGATATTGAAGGTCATACAGATGCTTCTGGTAATGACAAGATCAACATACCATTATCACAAAATCGTGCTGACGCTATTCAGAAATTCTTCCTGGATAAGGGAATTGCGCAAGACCGTTTAACTTCTAAAGGTTATGGTTCTGAAAAACCTGTAGATGATAATAAAACTGCTCAAGGCAAACAAAATAACAGAAGGGTAGAACTAGTACCAAGTTTTGGAGCTAAGTAATTAGCATATTGATATAAAAAGGGTGCTCAATTTGAGCACCCTTTTTTTTGCTTTGGCTTAAAAGATGTTCACTTCTCTTTCTAAACTGATATTAAATTTTAATTGAACCGATTGTATGATTTCATCCGACAAATTAAATATTTCCTTACCTGTTGCTTTTCCATAATTTACCAATACCAGTGCTTGCTTGTTATAACAGCCTGCATCATTCTTACGGTATCCTTTCCAACCACATTGTTCTATTAGCCAACCTGCAGCAACTTTTACTTTGTTTTCTAGATTGGGATATCCGGGCATTTCGGGGAATGATACTTTCAAAAAATCAAATTGTTCTTTAGGGATACTGGGGTTTTTAAAAAAACTTCCGGCATTGCCTATTAATAAGGGATCAGGAAGTTTGCTGCTTCTTATCCTGATAATGGCATCCGATATGGCTTTAATAGAGAGTTCTGTAATACCCATCTTTTCTAACTCCTGTTCTATAACCCCATAATTTGTTTTGAAAACAGGCTTTTTCCTTAATCGAAATGTTACAGATAGGATCACAAATTGACTTGCCCATTTGTTTTTAAAAACACTATCCCTATAGCCAAACAAACAGTCGTTATTGGAAAAAATATTTATTGATTGCTCTTTCAAGTGATAAGCTTCCAGTTCATGCACCACATCTTTTATTTCTACGCCATATGCACCAATATTTTGAATAGGTGAAGCACCAGTATTACCCGGAATCAGGCTAAGGTTTTCAATACCGGCATAGTCATTTTGAATGGCATATTGAACAAATGAATGCCAGTTTTCTCCGGCAGACACTTTAACGTAAAAATTTTCCGGATCTTCTTTCACTATTGCTATTCCCCTGCATTCGTTTTTTAAAACGGCGCCCCTAAAATTATCTGTAAAAAGCATATTACTGCCACCGCCAAGGATCAGTAATTTTTCGACTGGTAAATTTTGTAATAATTCGGTAAGTGATTCCTTGTTATCAAAACGCGCAAAATACCTGGCAGCAGCATTGATGCGGAATGTATTAAAAGCTTTGAGTGATTTGTTTTCTTCAAAAAGCATAAGCTAAATGGTATTTGTTAAACAGGGTCCACATCCGGAATAATAGATACAGATCTGTACCTTTTATTGCTTTGAATAATGATGATCTGTTGCCTGATCTCTTTTTTGCACTGGTTGATCAACACTTTGTTTTTTGGCAGTTTGATCAGTATCTCCCAAATGTATTGGTTCCTTACCCTGTCAACAGCAGGTTGTGAGGGGCCATTGCAATATTGTATGAAATGCTGTTTCAATCCTTCTTTAAAAATATTTGCTGCCTCTTCTGCTAGGTGTTTTTCTCGGTGTTTAAAATTTACCATGATCATTCTGGTAAAGGGCGGATAATGAAACCGATGGCGATTGCTGATTTCAAAATCGTACAACTGCTGGTAGTCATGCTTTTTTAAAAAGGTTAATACCGGATGATGCACATTGCTTACCTGAATTAAAACGGTACCTAAACCATCTTTTCTGCCTGCTCGTCCACTTACCTGTTCCATTAATTGAAAGGCTCTTTCATTTACCCTGAAATCAGTAAAATTCAGTATGCCATCTGCGTCAATGATCCCTACCAGGTTTACATGTGCAAAATCAAGACCTTTTACCACCATTTGCGTGCCAACCAGGATATCTATTCTTTGTTGTTCAAATAATTTGATGAGCGCATCATGGTCATTTTTGCCCTTTACACTGTCGTAATCCATCCTGGCAATTTTTGCTTCCGGAAAAGTCTCTGCAACCAGTTCCTCTATTTTTTCGGTACCAAAGTTCTTTTGCGTAAAATGGTGACTACCGCAGGCTGCACATGTTTTTATTACCGGATAAGAACTGCCGCAATAGTGGCAGCTTAGTTTGTCTTTGGCCTTGTGGTAAGTAAGTGTTACATCACATTGGGCGCAATGGGGTATCCATCCACAGGTATTGCAGATAAAATAGGGTGAATAACCTCTTCGGTTTTGAAAGAGAATGACTTGTTTTTTTTGTTGCAAAGAACCTTCTATGGATGAAATTAGTAAGGGCGATAGTGCAGGTTTGCCTTTATCTACCTGGGGCACTTTTTTAATATCAATTACATTTATTTCCGGTAATTCAAAATTGCCATATCTCTCTTCTAATTTAACCAGTCCATATTTTTTCAGTAAACAGTTATGGTAGCTTTCAATAGAAGGGGTGGCACTTCCCAGCAATACGGATGCTTTAAATAATGACGCATAATAGATAGCAGCATCTCTGGCCTGGTATCTTGGTGCAGGATCCTGTTGTTTGTATGAGGCATCATGTTCTTCATCAATAATGATGAGACCAAGATCCTGAAAGGGCAGGAATAGGGCAGAACGGGCTCCCAGCACAATTTTAATTTCTCCATTTCTTATTTTGTTCCAGATCTCAACCCT
>CALRUV010000255.1:0-5280 GCA_943371455.1 Chitinophaga pinensis
GTCTCATTCTGGCCGATACTAAATATGAATTTGGCAAAATTGGGCAAACCATTTATTTAATGGATGAAGTGCACACCCCTGATTCCTCTCGTTACTTTTATGCCGACGGATTTGAAGAAAGACAGAAAAAGGGTGAAAAACAACAACAGCTTAGTAAAGAGTTTGTGAGAGAATGGTTGATCGCAAATAATTTCATGGGCAAAGACGGACAAACAGTGCCAGCTATGTCTGATGAATGGATTGATACCATCAGCAAACGCTATATAGAATTGTATGAAAAAGTAATCGGTAAAAAATTTATACCAGAATTTTTATCAGAAACAGAAACCTATGAAAGAGTGGTTGCAGCATTAGAAAAATTGACCTGACATAGTTTGTTTACCGAAAAATTAAATTTTTGGGTCTTATCAATTACTAAAAACTTGCTCTAACACTAACAATAAAATTTCTTCCCGGAGCGGAAATGCCACTGGCAAAATAGCGGTGATTCCTGTCAAGCAGGTTCTCCACCTGCAATTGCAAATTGATGGTTTTAGTAATATTTACCAGTCCCCTGAGATTCCAGGTAAACCAAGCAGGCATACCATCTGGTGTAGCATATTGCTGATTGTCTTCACCGTTGGGATGATAGTCTGCTATCCTTTTCCATCCATTAAAAAGAAAATAGGTTTCTGCCTGCCATGCTTTTGGAAGATGTTTCAAACCTACCCTCCCAAATGCAGGTGGTATATGATCGAGTGGTACTGTTTTACCCGTAAAACTGTATTTACCACTGGTATAAGTATAAACTGCATCCAGAGAAGTGTATCTGCCCAATTTTACAGATGCATTCATACTAAAACCAGCAACACTCGCAGTAGCTTTATTTTGTGGTGCGTATACCGCACTCATAACATTTTGATAAAATAAACTGTCATTGCCATTGAATTGAAACCTATCTACCACAATTGCATTCCTAAACCATGTATAAAATAGTGATCCGCCAAAACTGAACATTTCGCCCATCTGGTTAAAGTTCACTTCTGCATTGTAAGTATATTCTGGTTGCAAGGCTCTATTGGGTACAACTACATAACCTGTTCTGCTATCAAATACTTTGGTTAGATCATCCACATTGGGAGATCGAAACCCACTGCTTAACAAAAAAGCAAGACGGAAATTATTTATACTATTATAAATCAATCCCAGATTACCCGTAATGGCTGCATTTTTTTGTTTGGCCACCGTGAATTGAAAATGCATCAATGCTGTATCAACAAAACGCGCATCCATATTCACCAGGTTAAAACGAAGGCCATCGTTCAAGGTCCACCTATCATTGATCTTCAACAAATGTTGCGCATATACTGCATCATAGGACATCTTGGTTGGTCCATCACTGTAACGGGTACTGATTCTGCTTAAGGCTCCGGAAACAATATTCATTCGTTCAGCAGTTGACCTTACATAATTAGAGTAGGATTCAATTCCCAAATGCAATTCATGTTTGCCGCTTGCATGTTTGGCATCAGCATTAAAGCCCCACACATTCACTCTTTCCCATCTCGAATCGCGATTATTGTTTTTGTATCTCCTGGTTATTCTGCTTTCTTCTATATCCTGGTAACTGGCTACTACCCTGATTTCCCTAAAAAAACCTTCCAGTTGATTGGCGGAAAATTGGTATGAAAGCATATTCCTGATTTGCGGGCCATAATACCATTCTGCATAAACAGGCGCTCCGGCAGCAAATTCAGTTAGCCTGTCGTAACGCTGCACATTGCTACTATTACTAATTTGCAGGTTGACTATATGCTGAATATTATGCGCAGGCTGAAATAGAATTTTTTGTAAAAAATCGATTTGTTTAAAATCGCTGGGGGTTTGTTTGTTGGGATCAGGATTTATAAAAGCACTATCTGTATTGCCAACTCTTTGTACAATAAAATTTTTCTTACCAAAATCAGGGTAAGCTGCCTGACGGTTCAAACCCTGCTTCATATCCCCAAAAATTCCATAGGTTATCGAACTAAGGGAAGCCCATTTTTTATGGGCAATAGTAAAATCAACGTGTGCTTTTGACTCATCGGTTGCATTGGCAAATCTGAGCATTGCATTTCCTTTAATAGAAGTTTTACCTGATGAATCTAAGATGGGATTTTTTGTAAACATACTCACTACGCCACCCAATGCATCGCTTCCATACAAGGTGGATGATGGGCCATATAGCACTTCGATTCTGTCTAGTACCATATTATCAATGGTAACCACATTTTGCAAATGACCAGAACGGAAAATGGCATTATTCATCCTCACACCATCTACGGTTAATAAAACCCTGCTGGCTTCAAAACCACGAATTACGGGACTACTACCTCCCTGTTGACTTTTCTGTACGAACACAGAACCTGTATTGAGTAAAATATCACCTACATTGGCCTGGTTATGCAAGGTGTTTTTATCCCTGATCACTTTTACTGATTGGGAAATATATTTAATGAGTTCCGGAAATTTATTGGCATAAACCACCACCTCTCCTAAGCTAACCGGTTCTCTTTGTAATGTATCCTGTGTTCGGTTAAATTGAGCATTCAATAAAAAGGGAATGCCCATAGCAATAAAACATATCCCATTGATTTTTTTCAAGGGGAAATAGTAAAATTTGATACAAAGCATGTAACAAACAGATGCCATTTGACACCCAACTGCATAGATGGACTTTTCCTTATTCATCATAGTTGGGTTCATTCAATCTGGGTCTTAGCCTGGATTTACTTTTATGAAAAATATGCTGACCATGATCTATTCCTTTTCTAATTTCTTTCTGCCTTTCCAATGGCATATGCAGGGTATCGCTGCATTCCTGGCTGCAACATCCCGTAAATTTTTCAGCACAGGTTGTACATTGAATAAATAAAAGATGGCAACCATCATTGGCACAATTGGTATGCGTATCACAGGGTGCACCACACTGGTGGCATTTGGCTATAATATCTTCCGTAATCCTTTCCCCCAAACGGTTATCAAAAACAAAATTCTTTCCAATAAATTTTGATTCAAGTCCTTCTGCCCTGGCTTGTTTGGCATAATTGATGATGCCGCCTTCTAAATGAAACACATTCTTAAACCCCTTATGCAGCATATATGCGCTGGCCTTTTCGCATCTAATACCTCCTGTACAATACATAATAATATTGCTTTCTTCTTTTCCATGCATCATATCAACTGCCATCGGTAACTGATCACGGAATGTATCCGAAGGAAGTTCCAGCGCATTTTCAAAATGACCTACTTCATATTCGTAATGATTACGCATATCAATCACCACCGTTCCAGGAGCAGTCAATAATTGGTTCATCTGTATGGCATTCACATAGTTCCCTTTTTTTTCCATACTAAAACCCGGATCATCAATACCATCTGCTACAATCTTTTCCCGCACTTTTATCTTGAGCACCCAAAAACTTTTGCCATCATCATCCACTGCAATATTTAACCTCAATCCTTTCAGGGGTTCTATTGCATAAAGAAATGTTTTAAATGAATCCAACTCCCCATCAGGCACACTGATCTGAGCATTGATACCCTCATGGGCAATATAAATTCTACCAAAAACATTAATTTGGTTTAGTCCTTTATATAAAAAATCCCTGAACTCCTGCGGATTTACGATGGGGAAATAACAGTAAAAACTGATAGTGGTTCTTTTAAAAGATTCCGCTAACAATTTCTTTTTTAATTCTTGGTTAGATACACGGTTGTGTAATACTGGCATACAGTTTCATTTTAGACATCCAGGGTAGAATGTTCCGTTAATTAAAAGGGAGCCACTTGCAGGGTGGCCAAAATTCACCACAAAGGTACGAAATGCTGAATATATATGCTTTGGTATGAAATAAACCAATAACTATCAGACACTTATAAGATTATCAAAATAAGGGGATAGTTAACCTGAACCCGCTGGGTCTTCCATTATTTTTGGCAAAGCCCTGAACAAAATCAATTCGTATCACTTTGAAGATGTTTTCAATGCCACCAAAAACTTCATAATAATTTACATTATCGCTGGTGTGTAAGGCATTAACGCCACCCAGAAAAAACCAGTTCAGTTTTTTAAATCCGGGAATTTTATTGGTGATTAAACCATTCATATGGTATTCTACATGTGCAGTGGCCTGTAAAGAGGAAGTATTGCTGTACAAATAATAAGGCGCCAGTTGAAAACTGTTTAATGCATCAGATGCAAAAATAGTTTGGTTACCCAGGTAGTGCTGGTAATCGGGTGCATACAGTTTTTTAGCATCCAGGAATCCACCAAAACTTACCCGGTAATTAAGTGCTCCCAACAATTTCAAATCAAGGTCGTCGTTTATACTAACCCTCCATTTGGTATAATCAACATCACTACCCAATAAATTGGGAATACCTTTTGTAATGGAAGCATTGATGGTTGGATAATCTGAACCTATATTTACTTTCCTATCCGGGAACTCAATATAATTTGCCCCTGGCAACCAGTTGATACCAATGGATAAAATAGTTGCCTGATTCCTTTGCATTTGGGCTGCTAAAATATCAGTAGGATAATTGGGGGTAAATTCCCTATCAGCAATATCTTTCCATCTTGCCATATCCGCCAGGTTCTCCAATGGCATTCGGTTTTGAAATTGTAGAGACGCACTCATATTTACTCCTCCGCCCAAACCTGTATTATAACCTATTCTGAAAAAATCAGCTTCATAAATTTTCATATAGTTCGCTTCGGAAAGAAGTGTGGTGATTGAATTCAATCTTTCTGAAATAGACTCTGCATTATTAAACTGGTAAACCTTTCTTCCGCCAGCAACACTAACACTATGCAGGTATTTTTTTCCAAAACTATAAGATGCACTGATAGATGGATTGAGATGCTTATTAGCAAAACCATAACGAATCTCCGGACTAATAAACAAAGTTCTTCTGCCAGTTAAACCTGTATCAAATCTTCTTCGATAATTGGGGGAGAATAGTAACATTCCTCCCTCCACCGTATTGTAATTAAAGGTGCCGAGTAAAGAATTAAAGCTGATATTTTGCCTGATTTTTCTGTTACTGAAGGATTGTCCTGTTAGTAATATACCTGACAATCGAATTTTATTATTTTTCCTGTCCAAAGAATCCAGATATCGAGGATCTCTTCTAACCTGTTCCAGGCTATCTTTCTTTATATAATCGCGTACTTCTTCTACTAGTAAAGGTAGGGGCCTAATACTATCCCAATAAGCTTTGGATTTTTTATTAGAACTATCTGTAAACTTGATG
>CALRUV010000256.1:0-5194 GCA_943371455.1 Chitinophaga pinensis
CTAATTGGGATAATGAAATAAATATTAGTTTATAAAGCAAAGGGCAATATCGAACAAGCACAGTTCGTATGCAGAAAGATTATACACTAACTTTACCAAAAATAAAATTAACAAACTCCAAACTCCAGACTCCAAACTCCAAACTCCAGACTTCTCCCATGCATCTCCCATCCACCCTTTTAGAAAATGCGGTTGCACAGTTTTCCAAACTCCCGGGTGTTGGTAAGAAAACGGCATTAAGGTTGGTGTTACATTTATTAAAACAGGATGTGCAGGAAGTGCAGCATTTTGCTGAAACCATTGCGAAGATGAGAAAGGATATCAAATTCTGCCAGCGTTGCCATAATATCAGCGACGGCGATATCTGTTCTATATGTTCCAACTCACTACGCAAACAAAACATGATCTGTGTTGTAGAAAATATTCGGGATGTAATTGCCATAGAAAGCACCCAACAACTCAATGGCACTTACCATGTATTAGGAGGCGTGATATCGCCATTAGATGGTATCGGACCAGACCAACTGAATATTGAATCATTAGTTGCACGTATCCAAAAAGAAAAAACAGAAGAACTGGTTTTTGCGTTGAGTCCGAACATACAGGGAGATACCACTATCTATTATATACAGAAAAAATTAGCAAATATTTCCTGCACTGTTACAACCATTGCAAGAGGTATTGCATTTGGCGGCGAACTGGAATATGCAGATGAAATGACCCTTTCCCGCAGTATTGCCAACAGATTGCCTGTTCAGCAGTATGTAAAATGATGCAGGTTCAAGCATTTATTCGTTATCAAACCCTATTAAACGCCTATACTTTGCGATTTTAGAAATTTTATATTAAGGCAACCATTATTTTTAACATCCGTACTCCTATTAGCTAAACAATGGATAATTTGCAACAAATTGCAAATCGCGTATTATGAAAAACTGGAAAACCATTATTTTATCCCTTTTAATTATTGCAGTCATTGGCGGTAGCAGTTTCGTTTTGTATATTTTTATGAAACCACATCGTGATGTTACAACAGAGAAATCTTTAACGCAAACAGCACAGGGTATTTATGATGCTTTTAAAACAAATGAAGCTGATGCAAATACCCAATACCTCAATAAAGCCATCGATTTAACGGGAGAAGTTGTAGAAATATCCACTAATCAGGATGGCAATAAGGTGGTTAACCTAAAAACCAATGATCCGATGTTTGTGATCAATTGCACTTTTAAAACAGATCCGGGAGAAATTAAAACCGGGCAACAAATTACTTTTAAAGGAATTTGTACAGGCTATATACCGGATTTTAATGTTGTTATCAATGAAGGCGTTCTTTTAAAATAAAATGTATTTATGAAATTATTTTTTTCTTTAGTATGCTTATCCTGCTTCCTGTTTAACCAGGTTGCTGCACAAAAAGTTTTTTCAGCACGTAACGGGAAAATCAGTTTTATATCGCCATCAGATGATGATGTAAAAGCTGTTAATAATGAGGTTACCAGTAGGGTTGCAGACAATGGTCAGATAACTTTTAGTTTGCTTACCAAAGGCTTTAAATTCAAATATGCTGAAATGCAGGACCACTTTAACGACCAGTATATCGAAAGTACCAAATTTCCTAGGGCCGACTTTAAAGGAAACATTCTTAACCTGAAGGAAGTAAACTTCAGCAAGGACGGCACTTATAAGGCAAATGTAAAAGGCAATCTTACTTTACATGGGGTAACAAAAGAAATCACTGCAAATGGAAGTATCGAAATCAAAGGAGGCAAACCCACAGTAGTTTGCAAATTTGTGATTCTGATGAAAGATTTTAATGTGGATGCATCAGATGTAACCGAAAAAGTGAACGCAGAAGTGAATTGCGTGTACCAATAACCAACAACACACATTAAAAATTAAATTATGCCAAACTTTCTTAAAAAGTTACTGCCAGCGCTTTGCTTATTCTTCTCGGTACTTTCAACAAAGGCGCAAGAGGTTGATTTGTTTAACATGCAGGATAGCTCCCTGTTAAGCGGAAAGCCAGATCCAGTAATTAATACCTTCTACTCAACAAGGTTGGTGAATAGCCATACCGTTGAAATTACCGGCAAGGGCAGTATGGACTTCCGAATCAACCACCGTTTTGCGCCAGTAAACAAAGGTTTGTATGACTTATTTGGTTTAGATAATGCTTCTATGCGTATGAGTTTTGATTTTGGACTTTCTAAAAATTTGATGGTAGGTATTGGTCGGTCCACTTACTTTAAGGAATACGATGGTCTTATTAAATACCGTCTCATGCACCAGAAAACCGGTAATAGTGGGGCTCCCTTATCCATAGCATGGGTAGGGGCATTATCCTATCGTTCTGCGGATTATGATCCTAGTTTGAAAGTTCTTAGCGCTGACAGGTATTATTTTACAACCCAGCTTTTATTGGCGCGCAAATTAAATGAACATACTTCTTTACAAATATCACCTACCTATACCCGTTATAACAGAGCTATCTTTTTATCAGGTGGTGACTTAAATTTATTTTCGGTAGGTTTTTTAGCCAGGCAAAAAGTGAGTAAAAGAGTGAGTATTAATGCGGAATATTTCCTGCAAACAACCAGGTTCAATGGCACAACTGATGCACTTTCCGTTGGGGTGGATATCAATACCGGCGGACACGTATTCCAACTCCATTTTACCAATTCTACCGGCATGAATGAGCATACTTTTATCCATGAAACCACTGGCACCTGGGGTAATGGCGATATCAGAATGGGTTTTAATATATCCCGGATCTTTAATATCAAAAAGAAGAATAGATAATCTTATATTGATCTCGCTCCTGAAGGGCTGAAGGCTTATATTTTGTTATAAGCTTTCAGCCCTTTATCTTTGCAGCTCTACTGCAGGCAGATTTGTTTATTGTTCAGCCTGTATTCGCGGCATAGCCGGAATTAATCGAACTAATAAACGTTTTTTGAAGTGACTACTATTACACTCTCTTAAGCGTTTATTGTTCGGAATTTACAACACATCAGCAGGTAATCTGTTGTTGCATATTAAGTATTATGGATATCAGAAAAGAACTCGAAAAAAGGATTTTGGTAATTGATGGCGCTATGGGCACCATGATCCAGCGCCATAAGCTCACGGAAGAAGACTATCGCGGTACCCGTTTTGCCAACTGGCCTTCAGATGTAAAGGGCAATAACGACCTGCTCAATATCACACAGCCCGATATTATCAAAGGTATTCACAAACAATACCTGGCTGCAGGCGCAGATATTATTGAAACCAATACTTTCAGCAGTACTGTAATTGCTATGGCAGATTATGATATGCAGGAACTGGCTTACGAACTGAATGTAGCTGCAGCAAGCTGCGCCCGAAACGCTGTTTCTGAATTCATGGCAGAAAATCCGGGTTCCGTAAACAGGTTCGTGGCAGGTGCCATCGGTCCTTTGAACAAAACCTTGAGTCTATCGCCAGACGTTAACAACCCTGGCTACCGGGCAGTAAGTTTTGATGAAGTTGTTGCGGCCTATTATGAGCAAATCCGCGGATTGGTAGATGGTGGCGTTGATGTATTGTTGATCGAAACCATATTTGATACCCTGAATGCCAAAGGCGCCATTTTTGCCGCCAAAAAATATTTCAGAGACCACCAGATGGCAGAATTGCCCATCATGATCAGTGGCACCATTACGGATGCTTCCGGAAGAACATTGAGCGGACAAACACTGGAAGCTTTTTACACATCCATCATGCATGCCAAACCATTAAGTGTTGGCTTAAACTGTGCCCTGGGTGCTGCAGAAATGAGGAGTCATATAGAAGAACTTTCACAGATCGCTGCGTGTTATACTTCAGCCTATCCTAATGCAGGCCTACCTAATGCCATGGGTGAGTATGACGAACAACCCCATGAAACCGCCCATTTTATTGAGGAATGGGCCCAAGAAGGCTTTGTAAATATTGTAGGTGGCTGTTGCGGTACCACACCAGATCATATAAAACATATAGCAGATAATGTTAGAAAGATTAGTCCGAGGTTATTGCCATCATTAGAAACATCCTTAATCATTGATTAGAATAATTAAGCTAAAGAATTAAACCATGGGTGTAACCATCAAACCATATTTACGTTTATCAGGACTGGAGCCATTGATTGTGCGTCCGGAAACTAATTTTGTAAATGTTGGCGAACGTACCAATGTAACAGGATCTAAAAAGTTTGCACGATTAATCAGGGATAACCAATTTGAGGAAGCCTTATCTGTTGCCCGTCAGCAGGTAGAAAGCGGTGCACAGATTTTGGATGTAAATATGGATGATGCCATGTTGGATGGTGTGAGTGCCATGACCACATTCATGAACCTGATTCAGAGTGAGCCCGATATTGCACGCATACCCATTATGATCGATAGCTCTAAATTTGAGATCATTGAAGCTGGTTTAAAATGTGTACAGGGCCGTTGTATCGTGAATTCTATTTCCATGAAAGAAGGGGAAGAAAAATTCATCGAGCAGGCCTATACTTGCAAAGCCTATGGCGCTGCTGTTATAGTAATGGCATTTGATGAAATTGGACAGGCAGATACAAAGGAGCGTAAAATAGAGATTTGTGTAAGGGCTTATAAAATTCTTACAGAACAAGTGGGCTTTGATCCTCAAGACATCATCTTCGACCCCAATATTTTTGCCATCGCAACAGGTATTGAAGAACACAATAATTATGCGGTAGATTTTATTGAAGCTACCCGTGAAATCAAACAACTGATGCCCCTCGCCAAAGTAAGTGGCGGGGTATCTAATGTTTCCTTTTCATTTCGAGGTAATGACCATGTAAGGGAAGCCATTCATGCCGTATTCCTTTACCATGCTATCAAAGCGGGCATGGATATGGGTATTGTAAATGCTGGTCAACTGGTGGTTTACGATGAAATAGAACCTACCCTTCGTGATTTATGTGAGGACGTGATCCTCAACAGGAACAACGACAACAACGAAGCCACCGAAAAACTTATTCAACACGCAGAAACCGTTAAGGCAAAAGGCAAGGTTGAAGTAAGGGACGAAGCCTGGAGAAATGATACCGTAGAAAAAAGATTATCCCATTCCTTGATCAATGGAATCACAGAATATATCGATGCAGATACAGAAGAAGCCAGACAAAAATATGCTACACCCTTAGAAGTAATTGAAGGACCGCTGA
>CALRUV010000257.1:0-5190 GCA_943371455.1 Chitinophaga pinensis
TTTAAAAGGGTTTCAACCGCTTTAAACCTTTCACCCAAGTTTTTTAATGACCACCTGAGTGTAAACTTCAATTTCAAATACAGCCAAACAAAAAATCGTTTTGCTGATGGTGGTGCTATCGGAAATGCTGTAAGTTTCGATCCTACACAATCTGTTATGGCTTCTAATAAGTATGGCGGCTATTTTGAATGGTTACAACCAGACGGTAAACCTATTGACCTGTCTAACCGTAATCCACTGGGTTTATTAAACCTGCGTAACAATAATTCTAAAGTAAACAGACTGATCACCAATTTGCAGTTAGATTATAAACTGCATTTCTTCCCAGATCTGCATGTTTTACTGAATGTAGGTGTTGATAATGCAGGTGGAAGTGGCGATGATAATACAGATTCAGTTTCTGCAACCAATTATAGAACTGCTGGCCGTTATGTTCATTATGAGCAGAAGAAGAAAAATACACTGGCTGACGTTTCCTTATTTTATACTAAAGACCTTACCAGCATCAACAGTAAAGTAGATGTATTGTTAGGTCACAGTTACCAGGATTTTTATACCGAAGTTAAAAACTTTGCATCTTATGGTCAGAATGGAGTGATCATACCTGGTTCTACACCAACATTTGCAACCGATAAGCCTCAATACCGTTTAGAAGCTTATTTCGGTAGAATGAACTTCACGCTGAATAATAAATACCTGTTAACGGGTTCTATCAGAAGAGATGCCAGCTCTAAGTTTTCAACAGATAATCGCGTAGGTTATTTCCCTGCAGTAGCTGCTGCATGGAAACTGCGTGAAGAGTTTTTCAAAGGAAGTTCTGTGGTGTACGATCTGAAACTCCGTTTCGGATGGGGTATTACAGGACAGCAGGATGTGGGAAATCTTTATCCTTATCTGCCGCGTTACAGCAGAAGTACGGAAACAGCCCAATACCAATTTGGTAATACATTCTATAGCTTCCTTAGGCCTTCTGCATATGATGCCAATATCAAATGGGAAACCACCACTACCTCTAATATAGGGTTAGATTTTGCCTTCCTGAATAACAGAATTTCGGGTAGTGTTGACTATTATGTAAAAACAACCAAAGACCTTTTGAGTGTGATTCCGGTTGCGCCGGGTTCTAACTTCGACATTACTTTATTAACCAATGTGGGTAATATGGAAAACAAAGGTTTTGAATTTACTTTAAACACTGTTCCTGTTAAGAACGATAACCTTACCTGGGATCTGGGTGTAAACTTCACCTATAATAAATCCACTATCACCAATTTGCTGAAACAACAGGATGCAGCTTTCAAGGGCATTGATGTGAGCGGCATTGGCGGCGGAACTGGAAATAATATTGGTAAGTTCCTCGTGGGTTATTCTCCTTATACTTTCAATGTGTTCAAGCAGATTTACGATAAAGCAACTGGTTCACCAATTGAAGGATTATACGAAGACATCAACCGTGATGGTAAAGTAGATGATGCAGACCGCAACTACTACAAAAAACCAGCACCGGATTTCTTATTAGGATTCAATACACAGGTTTCTTACAAGAGCTGGACTGTGGGTATGAGTGGACACGGCTCTATTGGCAACTATTTATACAATAACTACCAGTCATCCAATGGTGTGTTAAGATCAATCAAGAACCCTATCAATTTTATTGCCAATGGTTCACGCAGTTATCTTGATAGTAAATTCAATAACAACCAATACTTGTCTGATTATTATATTGAGAATGCATCTTTCTTCCGTTTAGACAACATCAATATCGGATACAATGCCGGTAAAGTGTTTAATAACAAGGCAAGCATGCGTTTGAACCTTAGTGTCAACAATGTATTTGTGATTACGAAATACAAAGGATTAGACCCAGAAAATTCCTCAGATACCGGAGTTGATGGCAATATCTATCCTCGTCCAAGAATTATTTCACTGGGTGTAAACTTTGATTTCTAATTTTCAAAAACGAATTATATGAAAAGTAAAACAATATTTAAACTGATGTTTGCCCTGGTGGTTGTGGCGGCGGCAACATCCTGTGCTAAAAAGCTGGACCTGTTCCCGCAAAACGATCTAACGCCGGGAACAACCTATTCAAACGCTGCAGGTTATAAAAGTGTATTGGCTAAAGTATATGGTGGCCTATCTATTACGGGTAATACTGGTCCTGCAGGCTCTCCCGACATTGCTGGCGGATTAGATGAAGGCTCTCAAGTGGCATTTATACGTATGCTTTTTAACTGTCAGGAATTACCTACAGATGAAGCAGTGGTTGCCTGGAATGACCAGACCATCAAAGATTTTCATGACCTGAAATGGACCAGTGGCGATCCATTCCTGAAAGGAATTTATGCCCGACCAATCTATAATATCACCTTAGGTAATGAGTATCTGCGTGAATCTACTGATGAGAAGTTAGCATCAAGAGGTATTACCGGTGCAGATGCAGACGACATTAAGAAAGCAAGAGCAGAAGTTCGTTTTTTACGTGCTTTCAATTACTGGGTAATGCTGGATCTTTTTGGAAAATCTACTTTTATCACAGAAGCCAACCTGATTGGTACCGACCTGCCTCCGCAGATCAACCGTCCGGAATTGTTTTTGTATATCGAGAAAGAATTAAAAGCTATTGAAACAGAATTAGCTGCTGCCAAAACAATTGAATATGGCAGGGTTGATCAATCTGCAGCTTGGTCATTACTCGCGCGTTTATACCTGAATGCGGGTATTTATACGGGTACACCTCGCTATACAGATGCCATTACTTATGCGAAGAAAGTAATAGCCGTTTCAGGTTATAACTTACAAGCCGGTTATGGAAGATTATTTATGGCAGATAATGATAAATTCAAAAATGAAATTATCTGGGCCATCAACTGTGATGGATTGAGAACTTCTGCTTATGGTAATACCACTTTCTTTGTTCATGCCGCTTGCGGAGATGATGCCAGTGAATATGGTGTTGGTGGTGGCTGGTATGGATACAGAGCTACCGCAGCTTTGGGTAATTTATTCCCTAAAATAGGTGGTGGTGAAATTGATACCCTGAAGGATAAAAGAGGGGTACATTTTTTCACTAGCAAATTCAAAGGCACCAACGCACAGTCAGTTATAAATGATATAAGTGATTTTAACAATGGACTGCACGTTAGGAAATATGTGAACATCCGTACAGATGGGGGTGCCGTTTCTGATGTTACCAAAACTTTTTCAGATGTTGATTTCCCCGTTTTCAGATTAGCTGAAATGTATTTAATTTACGCTGAATCTGTATTGCGTGGGGGAACTGGTGGCGACGCTAATACTGCGCTGCAATATGTAAATGCCATTCGTGCCAGAGCCGGTGCCAGCGCCATTATTGCCACTGACCTAACCACACAGTTTGTGCTGGATGAAAGAGGAAGAGAATTGTTTTGGGAAGGACACAGAAGAACTGACCTTATACGTTATGGATTGCTCACTACGGGTACCTATGTATGGCCCTGGAAAGGTGGCGTATCATCCGGTACTGCCGTTGATGCCAAATACAATATTTTCCCAATTCCGGCGGCAAACAGAACAGCCAATCCTAACCTGGAGCAAAATGCAGGCTATTAATGTTTATTAATCAAATCAAATCATAGCATATGAAAAAGATTGCAAAATTAATGTTCTTATCCTCACTGCTGGCCATCGGTTTCTGGTCATGCACCAAGGATGAAAACAAAATATTTTTTGATGGCGGTACGGCACCAGTATTAAGTGCTAACACTGCTACGTTAAACCTCAATTTTGCTAATGCAGCAAATGAGGCGATAAAATTTAGCTGGACTAACCCTAATTATCAGTTCACAACGGGTGTAAGCTCTCAAAGTGTGAGCTATGTGCTGGAAATTGATACCACAGGTGCCAATTTTACTTATAAAGGCAAACAGTCTATTGCTATTAGTCAGTCACTCAGTTTATCTATTTCTGTATCACAATTCAATGATTATTTGTTGAACCAGCTGGTACTCAGGGCAGGTTCTCCCCATAACCTGGATGTTCGTATAATTGCAACATTAGGTAACGGAGCAGTGCCTATCTATTCCAATGTGTTGAAACTGGTGGCTACTCCTTATGCGATCCCTCCAAAAGTTGCTGTACCAACAGGTGGTAACTTATTCCTGGTAGGTAGTGCAACAGCAGGTGGTTGGAATAACCCGGTTCCTGTTCCTTCACAGAGGTTCACACAGGTGAATCCTACTTTATATGAAATTACTGTTCCTTTAATTGGTGGTCAGGAATATTTGTTCTTGCCAACCAATGGCGACTGGAGTAATAAATATGCAGTAACAGATAAAACTGTGGGAGGTCTGGCAGATGGTGGAGATTTTGGATATAACAAGAATGATAATTTCCCTGGCCCTGCGGCAAGCGGAACTTATAAGATATCCGTAGATTTTCAACGCGGTAAGTTTACAGTAACGAAACAATAATTGAAGAAGCAAAATATTCAACCTAAAAAAATGGTTATGCAAAAATTATTAAAATCTGGCGCCATCATCTGTCTCCTCTCATTTGCATTAAGTGCTTGTGAAAAAGTAGGCAGCCTGCCATTTTATACAGCCGGTTCTGGTATTACGATGAGTACCAGCACTTCCACCGTAGCAGCTCCGCCTGCAGATTCCTTGAAAACTGTGTTAACTGTAAGCTGGACTAATCCAAAATATTCTGTTGATTCAGCAACAGTAAAATATATCGTTGAATTAGACTCTACAGGAAGAAATTTCAGTAAAGCAGTTACTAAAACAGTAACAGGTGCTATGAGTGTTTCTTATACAGCCAAAGAACTCAATACCATCATGCTTGCCTATGGTTTTACTATTGGGGTAGCGTATGATATGGATCTTAGGGTTACCTCTTCGCATGCCAATAACAACGAGCAGCTGAAGTCAACCTCTGTTAAAGTAAAAATGACTCCCTACAAAATTCCACCAAAAGTAGCACCACCCGCTTCAGGTAAATTATTCCTGGTAGGTAGCGCCACAGCAGGTGGATGGAACAATCCTGTTCCTGCACCAACACAAGAGTTTTCAAAAATTGATTCCGTTACTTATGCAGGCGTATTTGACCTGAGTGGCGGCAATGAGTATTTGATCCTGCCTGTAAATGGAGATTGGAGTAATAAATATTCCGTTTCAGATAAATCTGTTTCCGGTTTAAATGCGGGTGGAA
>CALRUV010000258.1:0-5146 GCA_943371455.1 Chitinophaga pinensis
TGGTTAACCAGACATTCCATTTTCCGCAGGAAGGGTTTGACCAGAATGATGATGGCTATCTTGAATTTAATGGACTAGATCTGAAATCATTGATCGATAAATATGGTACGCCCTTAAAGCTTACTTACTTGCCAAAAATCGGGATGCAGATCAACAAGGCAAAGAGCATGTTTGAAGCTGCCTTTAAAAGGCATAAATATGAAGGTGAATATTTTTATTGTTACTGTACCAAGAGTTCTCACTTTTCATTTATTGTAGAAGAAGCATTGAGACATAATATACACCTGGAAACATCCTATGCCTACGATATTGAGATTGTGAATCGTTTATACCAGCGCAGAAAAATCAATAAAGAAACCTACATTATTTGTAATGGCTATAAACAAAAAAATTACACATCGCGTATAGCTAAGTTGATTAATACCGGGTTTAAAAATGTGATACCAATATTGGATAATAAAGAGGAATTGCTGGCATACAAAAGGAGCGTGAAACAGCCATTCAGATTAGGTATCAGGGTAGCTGCTGAGGAAGAACCCAATTTTCCATTTTACACATCCAGGTTAGGTATCAGGGCCAAAGACATACTTGAATTTTATGTAGACGAAATTGAAGGATATGAAGATAAGTTCCAATTAAAAATGCTTCATATTTTTTTAAATAAAGGTATCAAAGACGACATCTATTACTGGTCTGAGTTAAATAAGATCATCAACCTTTATTGTCAGCTTAAGAAGATCTGTCCAGAACTGGACTCCATTAATATTGGTGGCGGCTTCCCTATCAAACACTCTTTGGGTTTTGAATACAATTACCAGTTCATGATCAATGAAATTGTAAGGAATATCAAAAAATCATGTATCAAGGCAAAAGTACCTATGCCTAATATTTATACTGAGTTTGGTAGTTTTACGGTGGGTGAAAGTATGGCACATATTTACAGTGTAATTGGTCAGAAAATTCAGAACGACAGGGAGTGCTGGTATATGATTGATTCTTCCTTTATCACAACACTTCCGGATACCTGGGGCATTGGAGAAAAGTTTCTGATGTTGCCGGTAAACAAGTGGGACAATGAATACCACCGTGTGGTATTGGGTGGCATAACCTGTGATAGTCATGATTACTATGATTCTGAAGAACATATCAATGAAGTGTTTTTACCTAAACTAACTTCACCGGAAACAAAAGATGAGTTGTTGAATAAAGAACCATTGTATGTTGGTTTTTTTCATACAGGTGCCTACCAGGATCAGATTAGTGGTTATGGCGGTATCAAGCATTGTTTGATACCATCCCCCAAACATGTTATTGTAGAAGAAGATAAAAATGGGAAACTGGTTGATTGGGTTTATGCAAAAGAGCAAACTGCCCAGAGTATGCTTAAAATACTAGGTTATCTCAGATAAAGTGCAAACCTATCATTGAATGATTGTATTTTTTTCAGTTTAATTTCTAACAATTGAAAACTGCACCAATACCTGATAATGAGCAAGAACGCCTGAATGAATTATTGGCTTATCATTTACTTGATACGGAAGAGGATGCTGACTTTAATGATATTGTAAACCTGGCTTCACAGATCTGTGAAACACCTATTTCACTAATTACCCTCGTTGATTCGCAACGCCAATGGTTTAAAGCCAAAAAAGGAATTGATATTTTAGAAACTTCCAGAGATCATGCTTTTTGTGCGCATACATTAGATGACCACCAACTGATGATTGTTACGGATGCAACTAAAGATGAAAGATTTGAAAATAACCCCCTTGTAACAGGTGATCCTAATATAGGTTTTTATGCCGGTATGCCTTTGATTACTGAAAATGGGTTTGCTTTAGGTACTTTATGTGTTATTGACCATCATCCAAGAAAGCTAACTGACACACAGTTATTGAGTTTGCGCATTCTAAGCAAACAAGCAGTTAAATTAATGGAACTGCGCTTGAAAGTAAAAAAACTTCAGAAATCAGAAACCGAACTCAAACAAAGTGAAGAACAAATCAATTTGATTTTTCAACATTCAATAGATGCAGTGATACTGATTAACCCGGAAGGTTTTATCACATTCTGGAATATTAAAGCAGAAACTGTTTTTGGTTGGAAATCAGCAGAAGTAATAGGCAAACAACTTAGTGAGATCATTATTCCTGAGCGATATCGGGAAGCACATAAACAGGGGATGCGTCATTTTTTAAAAACCGGTGACGGTCCCATTCTGCGAAAAACAATAGAAATTAATGCATTAACACGCCTGAATCACGAAATTGATATTGCATTGGAGGTTTCTCCTATACTCATCAGGGGTGAAAAATATTTTCTAGCATTTATTAATGATATAACGGAACAGAAACTGGCCAGTTCGAAACTAGACAAACAAAAAATCTTTTATGAAACCATACTGGACCAGTTGCCTACGGATATTGCTGTTTTTGATACCCAGCACAGGTATTTATTTGTTAATCCAGGTGCTATAAAGAATGCGGAACTTAGAAAATATATTATTGGGAAAGATGATTATGAATATTGTGCTTACAGGAAAAGGGATATTGCTGTTGCTGATAAAAGGAGGGAGCAGTTTTTATTGGTAGAACAAACCAGAAGTCCTATTGAATGGGAAGACACCATAATTAACCAGGAAGGTAAAAAAGTAACACATCTCCGTAAAATGTTTCCGGTGTATAATAAGGAAAATGAACTCGAGATGATGATAGGTTTTGGCATAGACATTACCGAAAGAAAAGTAGCAGAAGAAGAACTACTGAAAGCGAAAAACCTGGCAGAACAACTAACCGGATCCAAAGATCAGTTCCTGGCTAATATAAGTCATGAGATCCGAACGCCTATGAATGCTATTCTGGGTATGTCCAATCAAATGGGAAAAACGGAATTAAATACCAAGCAAAAGTTTTACAACGATACTATCAGTAAAGCAGCAGAAAATCTGTTGATCATTATCAATGATATTCTTGACTTCTCTAAAATTGAAGCAGGTAAACTTAGTCTGGAGAATATTGGGTTTGACCTAAGCGAAGTAATTGATAAAGCTATCCAGGTGATGGTATATAAAGCCGAAGAGAAAGGAATCAGCATTGTAAAAAAAATGACAGATAGCCAAATAGCACCTGTTTTTATTGGTGATCCTTATCGTATCAATCAGGTGTTACTGAATCTAATTAGTAATGCTATAAAGTTTACCGAAAAAGGAAGTGTACATATTGTCTGTGATTTTATCAAAGATCATGGTGTTTCACAATTGATTAGAATTTCCGTTGTAGATACCGGTATAGGTATGGAAAAATCTTTTGTAGATAAAATTTATGAAAAGTTCACACAGGAAGATGTGTCAGTTACCAGAAGATACGGAGGTACAGGTTTGGGGGTTAGTATATCCAAAGAGCTTATTTCACTGATGGGAGGAGAAATAAAAGTTGAAAGTGAAAAAAATATTGGCACCAAGATTTCTTTCGAGCTTAATTTAAGAAAAGGTAATGCAAGTGATTTGCCTGTAAAAGAGATCACCAACTTTAATACGCAAATTTTGGCAGGCAAAAAGATTCTGGTAGTGGATGATAATGAAATGAACAGGGTAGTGGCTACTACTGTACTAAGTAATTATGGGGCTATTACCTTAGAAGCTTTGAATGGGAAGGAATCTATTGAGATGTTGCGAAAGGAATTGATAGATTTAGTGCTGATGGATATTCAGATGCCCATTATGGATGGCATTGAAGCTACTAAAATAATCAGACATGAAATAAGTGAAAACCTCCCTGTTATTGCTTTAACAGCAAATGCCATGAAAGGCGTTAATGAAAAATATTTTTCCGTAGGAATGAACGATTATATTTCGAAACCATTTGCAGAAAATGATTTGATTAAAATGTGTGCCATCTGGTTAGGAAAACAAATTCGTTTTGATTCTCAGGAAAAGATAAGATTAGATGTTAAGGAACAGTTGTTCGATTTATCCTATTTAAATGAAATTAGCCGTGGCGACTTGGATTTTTTAAAAAAAATGCTGGAATTATTTATTTCACAGGTTCCCGAAAACATGGTTCTTTTAAATGAAGCTTTTGAAAAAAACGATATGTTAGCACTTAAAGCAATTGCACATAAAACAAAGTCTTCTATAGATACCTTAATGATCAGCTCACTTCAAAATGTGGTTAAGGAAATAGAAGAGCTGGCAAATAAAAATGATAATGGACCGAAGCTACAGGAACTGATCCAACGAATGAATAGTGTGATTCCGGAAGTAATTATGCAGCTTAAAAGAATTATCTAATTACACATTTATTTTCTTTTGGCCTTATCCCAGGCACCTTGCTGTTTTCCGGATAAAAATCGTTTTAATCCGGCTACTGCGGCATAATTCATTACACAAAAATAATAAGGCACAAATACCGGTTTGAAACGAATCTTTTGGTTCTCCAATATATAGCCTATTAAAGCAGCTAAATAGAATAAAACCTGTGCTATCATTAACCCAAAGTAAAATTTATTATTGCCCACTGCTAATGGGATATTCACAAAAAAGACTAGAATGAGCAGGAAGGGTGTAACCGACCATCTTAATACCCTGTGTGAAACATATTGAAAATAGAGTAGTGGTGTTTTCCAGAAACTTAGTATGCCTGATAATCTCTTCATTGACTGCCATCCACCCGCAGATATACGAACCTTTCGTTTTAATTCTTCTTTCACGTTCGCGGAAGCTGTTTCGGCAGCATAGGCTTCCGGCTCATAAACTATCTTGTATCCATGTGCAGCCATCTGCATTGATTGCATAAAGTCGTCCAGTAATGTATCTTCCGGTAAGTCTTTATACAAAGAAGTTCTGAATGCCACCAGTTCACCTGCTGCACCCACTGCACTATACAGTTCAGAGTCCCATTTTTTTAGCAATGATTCATATTTCCAATAAATGCCTTCACCTGCGGCACTGGCACTGTCTGCTTTTTCTGTCATCACTCTTTTTTCGCCAGATACACAACCTACTTTTTCATCAGCAAAATGCCTTACAATATTTCGAACGGCTTCTTTGTTCAGCATGGTATTGGCGTCTGAAAAGATAACGAACGGGGTTTCTATAAATAACATGGCCCTGTTCTCGGCCGCTGTTTTTCCCGCCCTTCTATCTTCA
>CALRUV010000259.1:0-5099 GCA_943371455.1 Chitinophaga pinensis
ATCCCAAAAACCTGTGTCGGTAAACAGGTAACCATCTGCTATTTTGCCATCGCCATAGGGACTGTAATGCACCATTTTATTGTTGGCATCAAACTCAAATAATTTTCTGGGGAACTGGAGCATCCGATACAGGCAGGAATAAAATGTGCTTGTTTCTTCCGGTGTGCCGCCTTCTACTTTTATTTTGGATAATTCTTTTTGCCAGGCCTGCTTCGCTTTTTCTTTTACCTCTGTAAATGATTGATCCCCCAGTTCGCGTTTCAAGTTAATTTCTGCCTGATCGTAAGAAATAAAAGAGGAAGCGATCTTTAAATGCACCTGTTCCCCATTTTTTGTTTTAAATCCTACTACGGCCTGTGCATGAAAACTGTTGATCTCATTTTGGTTCGGGAAAATGATACTATCGTTAACCGTATAGGTTAATGCAAAAGGTTTATCGGTATAGATAACAAAATAATTTTTAAAATTGGCCGGAACACCACCTCTGTTTCTTGTAGTGTAGCCGATGATTTTATTTTCTTCGGGGATAATTTTGATATAAGACCCCCTGTCGAATGCGTCTACCAACAAATAAGCACTATCCGTTTGGGGAAAGGTCATTTGAAAAATAGCGGCTCTTTCTGTTGGGGTAATTTCGGTGAGTACCTGATAATCTGCCAGGTAAACATTGTAATAATAAGGTTTGGCAATTTCTGCTTTATGCGAAAACCAACTGGCTCTTTTCTCTTCATTAACGCGCAACTTACCCGTCATAGGCATGATAGAGAATTGTCCGTAATCTCCCATCCAGGGCGAGGGCTGGTGTGTTTGTTTGAATCCCTGGATCTTATCAGCAGCGTAAGTGTATTGCCAGCCATTTCCATCCGGACCCGTTTGTGGTGTCCAGCAATTCATACCCCAGGGTAAGGTGATCGCTGGATAAGTATTGCCATTAGAGAAGCTTTGCTTGGAATCAGTTCCCATCAAGGGGTTTACTAATTCTACCGGTTCAAATTTTAACTGACCAACAACACAAATGTTTACGGCAAGCAGAATCATTAAAGAGATCTGTTTTTTCATGAAAGAAATATTTTCAGTTACTGGTTTTCCTTACTGTATTTGCCAGTTATGTTTTCCTGCCTTTACATTATTGAATACTACAAAGCCATTCAAAGGTTTAACTATTTGTTTTTTTCCATCCATCCATACCATCGATTTAGATGATGCAATTGGTAACAAGATATTGGCCGAAACCGAACCGGGAATAGTCATTTCATAACTGTCTTTCGAAGCTGTTCTTTTAAAATGCACTTTCACCTTCCCTTTTAAAGTAGTGGTGGTTAAAGTAGCAAAACCCAGATTTCCCGGCTGGGGCTTGATCTGTATAGTATCACCTCCGGGTGAAATAGGCTCAATACCCATTAGTTTTCTAACAATAATATTAGCAGGAGCCGCACCCCATGCATGGTTCAGGTCGAGGTTGGGTTTGTATAATTTGTCCCAGGCTTCCATTGAAATGGTAGATCCAAATCTAATCATGTTGTACCATGATCTTTGTGTGGTGGCAGTCATGAGGGATAAAGCATACGCGTCTTCACCCGCATCATACAAAGCATCCAATAAAAATTGGGTACCATATACACTGCAAGCCATTTTCCTGGTCTTTATAAAATTGATTACTTTTTCGCGATCCTGGTCTTGTACCAATCCAAAACAAAGTGCAAACATATTAGCATGTAAGGAGCTATGCTGTGTGGTATCTCCATCTTTGATCAGTCCTGTTTTTTCATTTCTAAACACCCGTTGAAAAGATTGATACAATTCATTTGCCTTCAACTGGTAACTATTCGCATCTGCTTCTTTGTTAAGAACCAGGGCGATTTTTTGCATGAGTAAAAGTGTGCGGTAATAAAAGGCATTAACTACGGAATTATAATCTGTATAAACAAAGCCATCAGTTTCTCCTCCATATTCTTTTTCATCCCCGATAAAGCTTCCTTTCTGCGGCCAGTCAACAATATCTTTTAACCCATGTTTGCCATCAAAATCTTTCATCATATGGATCGATTCCAGAAAGTCGTCTTCCTGTTTTTTGGCAGTGGTACTGATCAACCCATTTTTTGCGGCTAATGGAATCAGTATTTTTTTCTGTAATTCTGTGTAATACATTTTCAAAAATGCATCATTGCCGGTATAGAGATAATCGTTCCAAGCGAGGAGTACATTCTGCAAACTCCATTCAGTGGGCCAGGTAGGATGAAATAATAAAAAAGCCATAGAACGCCTTGCCATACTGAATTCTGCATCTACTGCATAATGTGATAACTGGTTGATCAAAGCATCTGCTTCATATGGCACCCGCTCTCTGTCGCCATCCACATAATAACCTGAAAAACTGGTTGCTTTAATGGAATATTTACATAGGTCCCAAACCTGGTTAAGTACAGAATCACTGGAATGAAAATGAGATGCCTGGTCATCAAAAGGATAATAGATCATTTTCCGGGTAATATTATTTTTGTCTATAGTACCCTTGAAGTTGAGAATTGACAGGTATCGGAAAGGAAAGACCTCTCCGATTGCATCTGGCATAAGAATTGGATTCCTGCTATTGCGTTTAACATTGGTTGGCCAGGTAAGGGTGTATTGATGGGTTCCTTTTTTTACCCTTAGGCCTTGTTTGCTATAACGGATATTTCCGCTATTGCGCAATATTGTTTGCGGAGATTCCAAAGCTTCTGCCGCTTCAATCCAAATAGAATCTGTTACCAAACTGGTCAATGTAAACTTTAATTGGGCAAATGCCGCTTTACCAAAATCAAGAAAATAACTTCCATCCTTTTTCCGAAGAATTTTTTCTGCCAACTGCAGATCAGCTTGTAAACTGTGGTGAGAGAATGGTTCAGTAGCATCTGAAGGGGAAACTATAAAAGAACTGGTTTTTGAAAAAAAAGACGACTGATCATTTTCGTTCCAATACTGAACCTTCCAGAAATAAACTTTTCCTGTTTCCAGTATTTTGCCGTTATAGGTTGATTGACTTCTGGTCTGTATCAGTTTCTTAGAATCCCATAAGTCTGCTTTATTCGATTCTAAAAAATTTTTTGAGCTGGCAACAAGTATTCTGCAGGCTGATTGTTTTTTGCAAGTAGTATCTGATTCCCAATAAAATACAGGGTTGGTAGTGATTATTTTAGCATAATCATATTTCCCTAAAGGGTTTTTAATTTCTGCTATTTTCAATTTTGTATACAAGCCCGCAATAGAAGTAGCATCTGTATGCAGCAACAGATCGCATCTTAAACGGTTAGGTGTCGGCAAATTTTGTGCACTGATCTTATCAAAAACAAAATTGATAAATAGCAAAAAAACAATGACTCTTTTAAAAATCATACAATAAAACGTCTAATTTGTTAAACGAAATAATGATCAAACTGCTTTCGATTATTTCAATTCCCTGATCTTGATACTTCTGAAGAATACATTGTCACCATGCTGTTGAAAAAGGATGGGACCCTTTTCTGCTAAACCAAATCCTTTGTTTTTTGCGTACTTGCTATGTGCCACCAATACTTTATAGATGCCTCCGCCACGTTCGTATTCAAGCACTTTAAAACCATTTAACCAATGCTCTACATGGTTATTAGGATAAACAATGATCTTACCCTGATTCCAGTCACCAATTTTTTTCTGGAACCTTGGGTCAACTTTTATAGACGGAATTAAATCATATAAACTAGCCAATGTGCGATTGCCTTCCACACCGGCTTTTGCATCAGGGTGTTTTACATCATCTAATATTTGGAACTCTAATCCTAGACCTGCTTTACCTCCTGGTGTTTCTGTTACAAAATATTTAACACCAGAATTAGCGCCCGGAGTTAGTTTAAAATCAAATGCGAATTCAAAAGCTTTGTATTGGTTTACAGAAACCAGGTCGCCTGTTCTACCATTTTTACTACTATCTAAAATATGTAAAGAGCCATCTTCTTCTACTACCCAGCCCTTATCGGGAGCTGAAGTGCCGCCAGCAGACCTCCATCCTGTTAAGTCCTTTCCGTTAAATAATAATTCAAAACCTTGTGCTTTTTCCTGAGGAGAAATAGTATTAACCGTATAATTGGCAACAGGTGTGGTTAGATCCAATGGTCTCGGCTTCATAGCATTGCCTGTTTGGATGCGAATATTGCGCCATTGTATAGAAGCCCCACCTTGTCTGTCTTTGATGGCATGAACCTGTAATGCAATAAATCCTTTTAAGGTAAGATCATCTACCATATACGTAACCGGAACATCGTTCACCCAGGTTCTGATAACTGGTCCGATGGCTTCGATACGGTATTTGTTCCAGCCTGTTTTATTAAACGCTTTTTTAGCAGCCGGATTCATTTCTGTTTGATACATCCAACCGCGGCGGGCTTCATCATAAACGCCGCCAGACCATGCCCTGTCTGAAGGATCGATCTCTACCTGGTATCCATGTACCCTGCCATTATTAAATTCCGGCAGCGATAAACTTCTTATCTGAATACCGGAATTCATCTCACCCACTTTCAATTCCAGTTCAAGGATAAAATCACCATAGGTTTCATCGGTCGCAAGAAAAGAATTGGGCGTATTGGAAACGGTGGTACCAATAATAGTACCATTCACCACTTCATATTTTGCCTGTCCATTTAATTGGTGCCATCCTTTCAGGGTTTTTCCATCGAACAGGTTTTTCCAACCTGTATTTTGTGAAAAGCCTGCTGTAGCAAGCAGCAATACAAAGATTGCTAAGTTGATTTTTTTCATGTCTGCAGTTTTATTGGTCATTAGTTGTTTGTATGAAACCTTTGCCTTTGTAAGGTATAGAACTCAACCTGACAAAAGCAGTATTTTATTTCATGTTATTGATCCAGTCTTTTACCAGGCTTAATCCTTCTTTATGTAATAGATTCCTTCCCAGTTCCGGCATCCTTTCTCCAGGTTCCTGTGTTTGCATGCGGTACCAAAGAATAGAAGCTTCTGCATCACCAGGCTTGATATCTACTTTTCTGCCACCCGAACCTTTACCTGCTGCAACCGGTGGTTTGTTGATGCCATAAACAATGGGCGTTTTCTCATTTTCGTTTAAAAAT
>CALRUV010000260.1:0-5086 GCA_943371455.1 Chitinophaga pinensis
TATTAGGATATTTATTTTCTATATCTACCTGGCCGCCCCATCCAGAAACATATACATTTTCGCAACGATCAACAAGAAAAGCAGTAGGTGAAATATTGGGATTGGATCCTCCAGAACCGAATATGGTGGAGTAGATATATTCGGAAAGATTAGGTTCAAGTTTTGCGATGAACTGTTTGCCACCAGTTTGACTAAATGCGGCATTTAATACAGGCCAATTGCCAGTGGTAGTGCCCGCTATGTAAGGAAATCCGAACTTATCGAATTGGATACCGTAAATGATATCATTGCCTGAAGTTCCAAAATAACTACTTCTTAGTAAGCTTCCATTATTGGTAAATTCTGCAACAAAACCATCGAATAAACCACCTTGAAAAGAAGCAAATTTAACACCTGCTTTATTACCTGGAAAGTCAGGACTTGCTGTTGCACCTGCAACCAGTAAATTATTAGTAAGCGGACTGATAGATAAAACAAAAGCTGCATCATCATCATTTCCTCCCATAATCACACTAAACAAAACGGTAGAAATATCGGGGGAGAACTTCAATACCACTGCATCCTGTGCCCTTCCTGCAGCATTGGTACCACCCAAACTAGTTTGACCTGATACAGCTGTGGTAGGAAAATTGGAAGATTGTGTGCAGGAAGCAAAATAGATATTTCCGGCAGCATCTACTATTACCTCACTCCTGGCATCATCACCGTAATTTACATTGATAGAGGAAGGACCAGGAGTAGGGTATTTATGCTTAACATTAACACCATCATTATTATTACCGCCAATTTTTATGGATGATACTAACCCGGTACCTGCAACATTTAATTTTGTGAGTACCATATCCCACTCACCACCCAATGGCCCATACTGTCTTAAGGAACCGGCTGTAGGGTAATCAGAGGAAGTAGTTCTTCCGCCGATGATGAGGTTTCCCGAAGCATCAACCACCATACTATGAGGTTGTTCATTGCCCCTTGACCCTCCAATATAAGTTGCATATAAACGATTAACGCCGGTGGGATCAAATTTCATGATAGCCATATCAAATCCACCCTGCTCACCCGTATTTGAATTACCGCCTTGATAAGTCTGTTGAAAAGCACCATTGCTTGTTGGAAAGCCGGAATTACCTGTGCCAAAAACAATGCCACCTGCATAAAAATTTCCTCTGCCATCATAAGTAGCAGTATAACCCCAGTTATCCGAAGTACTTCCAGTGAAAGTAGAAAAGACCACAGAAGGATCTATCACTAAGGTAGCATCTTTGCTATACGCTCCTTCAAGTTTGAATTTTACAATATTTCCTTTCAATTCATAATAACAGGGGATCTCGGTACGGCTATTATTTACCAACTGGTAAGTATAAGGCGCTAATTCATTTACTTCATCAACAGATGTTTTGATCTGAAGTCCACCATTCCTGAGCTTCAGACTTTCCGCTCCATCAAAATACATGGCGATATTATCCGGGTTACCACCGGGATGCACGATAAAATCATACTTTAAAATTCCATTGGAAGTATAATACCGGATATCAATATTTGGATACACATTTTTATAAGTAACACCCTGATAGGTTTTACAATTACTGGTCCATTTGGAAGGGTCATTGCCGATGATGTAATTACTATAGGTTAGTTGCGGCTTGTCGGGAATGATCAATGGATTTTTATTGGCATTTAACAAACGCATTTCGTAGATATGTCCGTGCAATAGATCCGACCCACCTGTTTTCCCTTCCAGTGGAGGCTGTACTCTTTTATCTACTGTTTTGCCAAGCGAAATGGAGGTATTGGCCTTTGTATTTCCATGTACAGATTCCCTTAAATTATTGAGGTCAGTTTTGTTATACAATACAACCCTGTAGCCACTTGCCTGCAACATAAAGGAGCCAGCACTCAAATCTCCTTTGTATTTAATCTGGGCATCCCACTGTCCTTTGTTTTCAATAAACTCCAAATAATTCTGTGCATACAAATGCGAGCAGAGTATCACCAGAAAAAATATCCTTGCTATCGTTTTAAATGGGATCAATTCAATTTTTATTTATGCAAGTTCAAACAATACGCCGAAAATTTCCTGTTAATGTTTCAGCTCATTTTTAGATATGCTGATCAGGATATTTTACCCCAACCATTTTTACTTTTCTCTCCTTGCAGAAAATGCTTTAAATGCACATTCTTTGCCAAAGAAAGTTCTACGTCTTCTTCTACCAGCATTTCCGCCTCTTTTTTGGCGATTTCCAGTATATCCCTATCGTTAACAATACTAGCCAGCTTAAAGTTCAATGCCCCGCTCTGTCTGGTGCCTTCTATGTCGCCCGGACCTCTCAGTTCCAGGTCTTTTTCCGCAATTACAAAGCCATCATTGGTTGCGCATAATATCTTGATACGTTCTTTTGCTTCTTTGCTGGCTTTGACTCCCGTTAATAAAATGCAAAAACTTTTTTCGCTACCCCTGCCAACCCTTCCTCTAAGCTGGTGAAGCTGCGATAAACCAAATTTTTCTGCACTCTCAATCACCATTACAGAAGCATTAGGAACGTTCACCCCTACTTCTATCACAGTGGTGCTAACCATGATCTGTGTGTTACCTTCTACAAACCTTTGCATATTGGTTGCTTTCTGGTCTGCAGGCTGCCGACCATGAACCATACTTATAAAAAATTTTGGTTCTGGGAAAAAACTTTTTACCTGCTCATATCCTTGCATCAGGTCTTCGTAACTCATTTTCTCACTTTCTTCAATCAGGGGGTAGATAAAATAAACTTGTCGGCCCTTATCGATCTCCGTACGTACAAAATCCATCACATTGGCCCTTGCGGTTTCAAAACGGTGAACGGTGGTAATGGGTTGCCTTCCGGGTGGCAGTTCATCCATCACACTATAGTCTAGATCACCGTAGGCAGTCATGGCAAGGGTTCTGGGAATGGGTGTTGCCGTCATCACCAATACATGCGGCGGTATCTTAGCTTTCTCCCATAGTTTGGCCCTTTGTGCTACACCAAAGCGGTGTTGTTCATCTACAATAACCAAACCCAGATTTTTAAACTGCACCACATCTTCAATCACCGCATGGGTTCCCACTACAAAATGGATAGTATCGTCTAATAGTCCGCTGAGAATTCTTTTTCTTTCCTTTGTTTTGGTGCTACCTGTTAGCAAAGCAATTTCAACAGGCATTTGGCTAAGTAACGCTTTCAATCCAGTATAATGCTGCTGCGCCAGTATTTCCGTAGGTGCCATTAAGCAACTCTGAAAACCATTATCAGCGGCCAGTAACATACTGAGGAGTGCTACAATGGTTTTACCACTGCCTACATCACCCTGCAATAATCGGTTCATCTGATGGCCACGGGCCGTATCTGTTCTGATTTCTTTGATCACCCTTTTTTGTGCACCCGTTAATTGAAAGGGTAAATATTTTGAAAAAAAAGTATTGAAATAATCCCCTACTTTTTCAAACTGTACACCCTTGCTAACCTTGTGTCTATGTAATCGAACCAGGTTTAAACGAACCTGTGCAATAAAAAATTCTTCAAATTTTAAACGCCTGATCGCCTGTTCATACATCATTGCAGAGGCAGGAAAATGTATATTATTATAGGCTTCAAAACGATTCATTAATTGGTATCGTTTGCGAATTTCCTCGGGAATATTTTCCGGCAGATCTTTTTCATGTACCATGGGCATCAGCAAGGCTGTGAGCTTTGCTAGTTGCCTGCCATTCATGGATCTGGCTTTCAGCTTTTCTGTACTGGGATAAACGGGCTCCAGAAAATGGTTACCACCGGCTTTTGCAGGCACAAAAACTTCAATTTCGGGGTGAACCATTTGGGGTTTGCCATTAAAAAAACCTGTTTTCCCAAATACCAGGTAATCGCTACCCACATGCAATCCTTTCAATACCCAGTTAATGCCCTGAAACCAGGTAAGCTCTAATATTCCACTGGCATCCCTTATTAATGCTACCAACCTTTTTGCCCTGCCTGCTCCCACCATTTCATAGCTCAATAAGGTACCCGCAACCTGCATATAATCGGTATTGGGAAGAATATCCCTGATCTTATTAACCTGTGTTTTATCGATATGCCTGAGCGGAAAATGATTCAATAAGTCGCCAAAACTAAAAATGCCCAATTCCTTTTTCAAGATATCAGCACGCAGTGGACCAACACCTTTCAGGTATTCGATGGGGGAGGATAGTATCGTTTGTGAAAGTGTGATGGGGTTGGGGTTTGAGATTCTGGATACTGGATACTGGATGCTGGATACTAGATGCTGGATGCTAGATCATAGGGATATGGTTTTAAAAAAGTTTTTAAATGAAATACTAATACTTAAAACCCATTCCACTATCACCTATCAAGTATCCAGTATCTAAAATCTAATATCCAGTATCTAGTATCTAGCACCTAGCCTCCAGCATCGAATTTCGCTAATCCTTACCACAAAACCATATTTGAATATTTTTCAATGTATTAACAACTGCCAACTGATTTACTATCTTCGCTGCCATGGAAAAAGAGGTTGTATTGAGCGGGATTCGTCCAACAGGATTCCTTCACTTGGGAAATTATTTTGGGGCTATGCGCAATTATGTGCGTATGCAGGACAGTTATAACTGTTATTTTTTTGTTGCCAACTGGCATAGCCTTACCACACATCCGGATACCAAAGAATTACAGAATAGTGTACATAGGGTTATTGCAGAGAATATAGCCTGCGGACTGGACCCGGAAAAAGTAGCTTTATACATACAAAGTGATGTGCCGGAGATAGCAGAATTATACCTCTATCTCAATATGCTGGCATATAAAGGCGAACTTGAAAAAACAGTCACCTTTAAAGAAAAAGTAAGGAACCAGCCCGAAAATGTAAATGCCGGGTTATTAACCTATCCTGTTTTACAGGCTGCGGATATACTCATTCACCGTGCGGTAAAAGTGCCTGTTGGAAAAGACCAGGAGCAACATCTGGAAATGGCCAGAAACTTTGCGGAAAGATTTAATTACAGGTATGGTGAGGTACTACCTCTCCCCTATGCCTTTAACTATGGCGGCGAACTGGTGCGTATCATGAGTTT
>CALRUV010000261.1:0-5048 GCA_943371455.1 Chitinophaga pinensis
TTCTTCCACAAATCGGGTGGAAACAATAGAAGTAGGGTTGGTGGAATGTGGGTTACCGAGTACATGTGTTTCTAAAAACTGAAAATGTTCTTTTAATTGCTTTTTTGCATAAAGATTGCCCCCGGTATAATCAAAGTAAACATGACCGGAAGCATCCAGTTGCGGGTATTCTGTTGCCCTTAATACATCAAATCTTTCCGCTGAATCAGCATAATCCGGATAGATTCTACAAAAATCAACATATTCCATTTGAATGCAATTTCATAAAAAAGGTACACTTATTTTAATAAGTAAACTTTCTATTCTATAAGATTTTATTACGGCCTTTGAAAAAAAGCGTTAAGAAATTTGCGACATGGAGCGTTAAGAAATGAACGATGCTTGGCTTTGATAAGTTGTTGAAGGGCACATTTGCTCAAACATTGTTACCCAGCCGGGCTTTAGACTTCGTTCATTTTAGCAGAATGTCGTAAACCTGCCTGTCGGCAGACAGGTTTTAGCTTTTTTTCAACAGTCTTGACTTTTTTTGCCTGTCTGCCGCCAGGCAGGTTACTTTTTTGTGTCAAGACAAAAAAGTAAACGGAGGAAATGCTATTACCGTAGAATCTTTTACTTGCAATAATTTAACCTATATAAATAACATATGCGTTCCAATACCAGATCCCTGCTTATAAAAATCTCCCACAGTTAATATACCATCCATATCCCCATACATATCTTCTTTAGTATAGTGAAACATTTCCATCGCCAGTTTACAGGCCCATAACCTTACACCAGAAGCTTTCAGGATATCTAAAAACTCTCTAACAGGCGGCATATCCAGTTTCTCCATTTCTTTTTTCATCATAGCTGTGGCTAGAGATTCCATACCGGGTAAACCACCCAGCATAGTGGGTATGTGCATGGCTGGGTTACCTACCGTGGCAACATGCAAATGTTCCAGTTTCTTATTGTGTATGGCTTCCAGGCCGAAGAATGTAAAAAACATCTCAGCCTCAATTCCTTCCATCCTGGCACCATTGGCCAGCACAAAAGCTGCATATACGTTTTCTAAAGATGCTTTAGAAAGTATGATCATCATTTTTCTTATTTCGCCATTATACTCGTTCATTGTAAAATATTTTTTGTTTGAATTAATTAAATACAACCTGCTGGTTTGGGAATGCCGGCAATTTTAGTAGCTGTTTTTAAAGGCCCTACCGGAAACAATTCATAAAACTCTTTGATATCCACTACCCCACTTTTACCAATTTTGCGAATGGTTAGGGGAGATTCTTTTTTGTACTCATCCTGTAAATAATCTATCACCTGCCAATGCCTGGCGCTCAGTTGTATATTATTTTCTTTGGCTATTTCTTCTGCAATGGTTTTATCCCATTGGGCAAAATTGGTGAGGTAACCTTCCTCATTAACGGTGATGCTCTTTTCTGCAATGATCTTTTCCATATAGTTTATTTTATTGTGTTTTAAAATTTTTTACCTGCGGTTTTCATATTTGGTGTTACAAAAGGAATGGGTATACCCTTCAACAACATATGCCAGTAGATCCATCTGAATGCCAGTTTACCCCAGTGGTTCATCCTGCTTTCTTTTAAAAGATTCAAGGGACCAATACCGGCAAAAGGAAACTTGCCTTCCACGGGTTCATGTGTGTAGTTGAAATCGATGAGCAATGCTTTACTATCGCCAGTTTCAATAAAGCAATTGGCATGTCCGTCAAAAGCAGCTGTCATCTCCTCGTTCTTTACATATTGAAGAATATTCTTTGTAAGGATTTCTGCCTCAAAATGTGCAACAGAGCCGGCTTTAGAAGCGGGTATATTGGTCGCATCGCCAATCACAAAAATGTCGGGATAGTTTTTTGATTGCAATGTTTCTTTATTAGTTGGCACAAAATTCAACTCATCTCCCAAACCGGATCTTTCCATCAACTCATCGCCTTTATTAGTGGGCACGGTTACCAGCAAATCAAAATCAACCTCTTTGCCACCATAGTCTTTTATAGTTTTAGTTTCGTTGTTAACTTCTGCAATAGCAAAATCGCTTTCTATGGCAATATTCTTTTCCTGCAATAAATGCGTTAATGCTTCGGTTGATTTGGGTTTGGTAAAAGCACCGCTCAAAGGTGTTACATAAGTGATACTTACCTCATCCCGCATTTTTTTGTTTTTGAAAAAAGCATCCGCCAAAAAAGCAAATTCAAGGGGCGCTACCGGACATTTAATGGGCATTTCGGTAATATGTATCACCAGTTTGCCACCTTTCCATTCACGCAATTTATTTCTTAAGGCCAGTGCACCCTCAAAAGTGTAAAAATCAAAAACAGACTTTTGCCATTCACTGCCCTTCATACCAGTAACCTCTTCAGGGGCTATTTTGGCGCCTGTAGCAATAATCAGCAGGTCATAATGCATCTTTTCGCCATTTGCCAGCAAGATGGTTTTTTCCTCTGCTACAATTCTTTCAATTTTTTGCTGAATCAAAGCCACATCATGCGGAATAAAATCCTTGATTTGCTTGATAATGTCCTTAGGCTGATAGATATCAAAGGGCAGAAAAAGATAACCGGGCTGGTAATGGTGCTCCTCTCGTTCATCTAAAATCACCATATCCCATTCTTTCCTGTCCAGTGCATGGTGCAAATGATTGGCCATCATGGTTCCTGCAGTTCCTGCGCCTAGTATTACAAGCTTTTTCATAGTAACTTTATTGAAGTAGGTATTTAATTACTACACAAAGGTCATCCGCTACAAATGCCTGCTTTGTAACTTTAGTCACACAGCTTTATGATTTATATCAGGAATGCCCTTATTTAAGCCTTTTGCAGTAGTTTTTCAAGCAAATGCTTATGTGATATATGTTACAAATGGCAGCTGCCAGAAGACGTAGTTTTGTAGCAAACTTGTAACATGAATACCTATCAATTATTTGTTGAAAATATAAGAGGCAAGGGCTGTATGGATACCATAAAATCATCCTTATTAACGCTGCACGGTGTTAGCGCCGTTAACATAATCGAATCCGAACATAAGGTTTGTGTAAGTGGAATTGCCATTGGAAGAGAAGAACTGTTGCAGCAACTGAGAAAAATAGGTTATCCTGAAATGGGCAAGAATAATATATTGAGCAGGGCAAAGGCATTCATTATTTGTCAGCTCAGAAAACTAGCTTAATCTAAACAGAAGGATACCTTTTAATGCAGGTAACTTTGATTTGTGCAAAAAATAAAGCATGAAAAACTGGATACTAACTAATAAACTTTACCTGATAGGGGCTCTTGCCGGATCTATTGCAGGCTATTTTTACTGGCAGCAGATCGGCTGTTCTTCCGGCACCTGTATGATCACATCCAAACCCCTGAATAGCACATTGTATGGCGCTTTGATGGGTTCTTTGCTCTTTGGGATGTTTATTAAGAGTGAGAAAAAAGAGGGTTGAAATTTCTAAGATCTTTTAGCCACAGACCTGCCTGCCGGCAGGTCTGTGGCTAAAAATTAAGTTGGCAGCTATTCAATAACCTTCTCGCGAATATATTCCACCAACTGAAAAGCAATATCCAATTTAGACGATAAAGCTAAGGTCTGTTTTTGCTGGTGGTCTATAATGGTAACCTTATTGGTATCAGTATCAAAACCAGCACCTTTTTCATTCAGGGAATTCAGAAAAACGCAATCCAGGTTTTTCTTATGCAATTTTTCAATCGCATTAGTTTCTTCGTTTTCTGTTTCCAATGCAAAACCGGCGATAAACTGTCCGGCTTTTTTATGTTGACCCAGGTATAACAATACATCTTCGGTTTTTTGTAAGGTGATCTGTAACTGATCTCCGGCTTTTTTTATTTTTTGTGTGGCAGGCGCAGCACTTGTGTAATCTGCAACGGCAGCACTCATCACAATAATACCGGCATCTGATTGTTTTATGCAGGCATCCAACATTTGTTTGGCTGTTTGCACCTGAATGATATGTATCCCTTTATATAAGGGAGGTAAATTGTTAGGACCTGTAACCAATACTACTTCAGCCCCTTTCAGAAAAAATGCTTTGGCCAGGGCAAATCCCATTTTACCGGAAGACCGGTTACCAATAAATCTTATAGGATCGACGGGTTCATAAGTTGGACCTGCAGATATCATAACTTTTTTGCCGGCAAAATCCTGTGTACGAAAAAATTGTTCTACCAGATAATCGCGTATTTCTTCAGGCTCGGCCATTCTGCCTTCGCCATACAAACCACTGGCCAAAGCACCCGTATTCACGGGTATCACATGGTTGCCAAATGTTTTTATTTTTTCAATATTCTCCTGCACAGCAGGATGGTGCCACATATCCTCGTCCATAGCAGGTGAAGCAAGTACCGGACAGGTTGCTGATAAATAAACAGCCATTAATACATTATCACATGCACCTGTTGCCATTTTAGCTAGTGTGTTACAACTTAGCGGTGCCATAACCATCAGATCAGCCCATCTACCCAATGCAACATGGTTATTCCATTCATTTTGTTCCTGCCAATCCAGTACTACTTTGTTTTTGGAGAGCACAGACAAAACCAGCGGTGAAACAAAATCCTTGGCAGCAGCCGTCATCACTATTTTTACTTCTGCCCCTTCTTTTACCAATAATCGTAGCAATAGTATTGATTTATAAGCAGCTATGCTACCTGTTATCCCGATGAGTATTTTTTTCCCTGCTAATAACATACTGAATAATCTTTAGTGTTAAATTTTTTTATAAGAAGGATGCTGTTATTGTAAACAAATCACATTTGCACCAATTGCTTGTATGATTTTTCTGATTTTTTTAGCGATATATATTCACTGATAGACATAAAAGGTATGCCCCTTAAGTTATTGGCAATAGCTGCTTCAAACATCATACGATAATGTGCGGCAATTACATATTGCGCTTTAAAAAAGGAAAAGCCAGGGTCGTAAATATGTGCAGGTTCTGCGCCAGCACCATTTAATTCCAATATGGAAATATTTTTCCCGGCTTTCATATCCTCGATGCTGGTGCAACGAAGATCAAATCGGCCAAAATAAAATCCA
>CALRUV010000262.1:0-4994 GCA_943371455.1 Chitinophaga pinensis
AAAAATCCTGCGCTTTTTAGCAGGATCAATAGGATGAACGGGAAAATGCGATGAGCCAGGTTAAAGTTTCGGCTGTAAAATCGCTGTTTTCTCCATTTAAGCGGGTATTTTCCAGTTTTTCCTGGCAACAAACTTTTGTAAACTTACCCTCATTCCATAAAAAATTGAGAAAAACAGCACAACTAACCACTAGTACTGTTAGCAGAAAGGCAGGTTTTGGTTTCATAAAGCTTGCTATTTATCAAGTACGAAATTAAACGTATTTGATAAACAACAACACTATAAAAAGTTAAATCGGGTATTAATAATCGATCACTTGTTCCTGTATGCTTTCAGGTATATCGCGCCAGCCATATTGCTGATTTCTCAGTTGGGGCTCAAAACCGGCTTCTTTTATGGCTTCCTGCATAGTTTTATAGGTAAACCTGTGTGGGGCACCTGCTGCGCTAACCACATTTTCTTCTATCATAATACTGCCAAAATCATTGGCGCCACTGTTTAAGCAAATCTGGGCAGTTTGTTTTCCTACCGTTAGCCAGCTGGCCTGAATGTTTTTCACATTCGGCAACATGATCCTGCTGATCGCGATCATCCTTATATATTCATCGGGCGTTATCAAATTTTGTACACCCCTGATCTTTGCCAATAAAGTATCTACATCCTGAAAAGTCCAGGGAATAAAGGCCAGAAAACCATTGGCTTCTGCCGGCTTCATACTTTGCACTTCCCTGATACGGGTTAAATGTATAAATCTTTCCTCAAGCGTTTCTACATGACCAAACATCATGGTGGCACTGGTGGTGATATTTAATTTATGGGCTTCGTGCATGATAGCCAGCCACTCATCTGCCCCACATTTTCCTTTGGATATCAACCTTCTTACCCTATCTACCAGTATTTCTGCTCCTGCGCCGGGTAATGAGTCCAGACCTGATTCCTGTAAGGCTTTCAGCACATCATGGTGACTCATCTTCTCCAGTTTACAGATATGTGCTACTTCGGGTGGGCCTAAGGAATGCAATTTAATAGCCGGATATTCCTGTTTAATGGCACGAAAGGTTTTGGTATAAAAATCCAATCCCAGGTCAGGATTATGCCCGCCTTGCAACAATAACTGGTCCCCTCCAAATTTGAGGGTCTCCTCAATTTTCTTTCTGTAAGTTGGCATGTCTGTAACATAGGCTTCCGCATGACCGGGTATCCTGTAAAAATTACAAAACTTACAATTAGCCACGCATACATTGGTCGTATTTACATTACGATCTATCTGCCAGGTAACCTTACCATGCGGAACCTGTTTTTTACGCAACTCATCTGCCACAAACATTAATTCAGATAATGGCGCATGTTCAAAAAGGAACATACCCTCTTCTACACTTAAAAATTCAAAAGCTAAGGCTCTCTGATAAAGGTCTGCTAATAACATATTCTTCTGCTGTTGTTTAAGGGAGAACAAAGGTAGGAGGATAAGGTTGAATGCGATTGCATCAAAAAAAGGTTAATTGTTGTCCTATTAAAGTGCCGTTTAAATAAAGTTAGGTGCACTTACAACTTTTTTAACGGTACATCTGTTTTAATATTTATTTTCAATTAGAATGAGAAAGGCTTTTTTTGCTGTCATAATGTTTGGTTTTAGCCTCATAAGTGCGGCTCAGGAGGAATTCGTTTCACCACAGGCAAAATTGCTTACAAAAGTATCTTTCTCACAATTAAGCGGAGGCATTGTTATTCTTAAAGCCTTACTGGATGATCATACGGATACACTCAACTTTGTTTTGGATACAGGTAGCGGTGGCATCTCTCTCGACTCCCTAACAGTAGATCGGTTAAAGATCACCACCGTTAAAACAGAAAAAACCATTAGGGGTATTGGCGGTATTAAAAATGTAGAATTTGCCAATAACCATACCTTGAAATTAAATGGGCTGGATGTTAATCACCTCGATTTTCATATCAACGATTACGAGTTATTGACAAGTGTTTATGGCGTTCGTATTGATGGCATCATTGGTTATAGCTTTTTAAGAAGATATATTGTTAAACTGGATTATGATAACCAGGTAGTGGAAGTGTATAGTCCGGGCATTTTCAAATATCCCCGTGGTGGTTATCTTTTGAAACCTAATTTTTCAACCCTGCCGCTGCAAACGGCTGTGTTGAATGATGACCATCCCATTAACAGCCGATTTATTTTTGATACGGGTGCAGGACTTAGTTTTCTTCTCTCCAAAGATTTTGTAGATGACAGCGCTGTTTTTGCAAAGAAGCGCAAATTCTACCCTACTCAGGCTGAAGGCATTGGCGGTAAGCGACAAATGAATCTGGCTATTGCAAAAGAAATCAAAATCGGCCCTTTTAAATTCAGGAAAGTACCGATACATATTTTTGAAGATGACTACAATGTTACTTCCTATCCTTTATTAGGTGGATTGATTGGTAATGATATTCTCCGCCGTTTTAATGTAATCCTCAATTATCCCGAACAATCCATTCACCTCAAGTCCAATTCTCATTACCTGGAAACCTTTGATTATTCTTACACAGGGTTGGGTATTTACCTGATTGATGGCGAGATCCGTGTAATTGATATCATGCCAGGATCGCCAGGTGATAAAGCCGGATTTTTGCCGGGAGATATCATCTTTTCAGTTGAAACCAATGCTTCTAAAAACATTCAGGCCTATAAAAATCTCTTTCAAAATAGTATCGGGCGGATGCAGGTGGTTATTTTCCGCGACGAAAAGCCTCTTGTTCTTACAATTGACGTGAAAGATATCCGTAGATAAACATTCCTGCTGAGTTTTTTGGTAATGACCTATTTTGCACCCTCTTTTAAACGTAATTATGATTCAGTATAACCGATTTGTGTTGGATAATGGCTTACGCGTGCTGGTACATGAAGACCATTCTACGCCTATGGCCGTTTTAAACATTCTATATGATGTGGGTGCGCGTGATGAAAACCCCGACAAAACTGGCTTCGCACACCTGTTCGAACACCTCATGTTTGGCGGCAGTGTACATATACCCGATTATGATGCACCATTACAGCGTGCTGGCGGAGAGAATAATGCCTATACCACCAATGACCTTACCAATTATTATTGCCAACTACCCGCCGAAAACATTGAAACCGCCTTCTGGCTCGAGAGTGATAGAATGATGAGTTTGGCATTTGGAATGAAAAGTTTGAATACGCAGAAAAAAGTGGTTATTGAGGAATTTAAAGAACACTATATCAATAAACCCTACGGAGATGCCTGGCACCAAATGCGCGAACTGGCTTATACCACCCATCCTTATCGCTGGATGACCATTGGTAAAGAGCTTAGTCATGTTGAAAATGCCCATATGGACGATGTAAAAAATTTCTTCTACAAACACTACAGGCCTATCAATGCCATCATGGTTGTTGCCGGAAATATTGAAGTAGATAATATCAAAAAGCTGGCAGAAAAATGGTTTGGCGATATTCCAATGGGAGAAAAGTACGAAAGAAAATTACCTGTTGAGCCAAGGCAGGAAATGGCCAGGAAAAAAGAAGTATATGCCAATGTGCCTTTAGATGCTTTTATTAAAACCTGGCATATGGATGCACGTTTAGAAAAAGGTTATTATGTAATGGACCTTGCCACAGAAATTTTAGGAGGAGGAGGATCATCGCGCTTATTCCAATCGCTTGTAAAAGAAAGACAACTTTTTTCAGGGCTCGACTGTCACCATTTTGGTAGTACAGACAAAGGCCTGGTAGCTATTGAAGGTAAACTGGTGAAAGGTGTAAAAATGCAGGATGCTGCCGATGCTGTTGATGTGGAGATCAAAAAGATAATGGATGAAAAAGTAAGCGACTTAGAATTACAGAAAGTAAAGAATAAAACAGAAAGTATCATAGCATTTGAAGATATGGGCGTGATGAGTCGTGCAAGTAGTTTGGCTATGTATGAACTATTGGGTGATGCTAACATGATGAATACAGAATTACAACGTTACCAGGATATTACTGTTGCAGATGTGCAGCAATATTGCAAAGAAGTTTTCAGGGAAGAGAATAGCAGTACCTTATTTTATTACAGCAAGTAAATAACATGATTAACAGAAAAATAGCCCCTGAGATAACAGATGCAGTGCACATGAAACTGCAATTGAAACCCTACGATTTTTTTACACTAGATAATGGTGTTCCCGTTTATAGCATTGACGCTGGCGCTCAGGAAGTATTAATGATCGAGTGGGTTTTTTATGCGGGAAATTGGTATGAAGAAAAGAACATTGTGGCCGCAACTACCAATTTCATGTTAAAGAACGGAACAGGGAAGAGAAATGCCTTTGCTATCAATGAACATTTTGAATTTCATGGAGCTTACCTCAATAGAAGTTGCTTCAATGAAACGGCAACCATTACATTACATTGTTTAACCAAACAATTACCACAGTTATTGCCCGTTGTTGCAGAACTAATGAATGAGTGTATTTTTCCGGAAGAAGAACTGGCTATATATAAACAAAACCAAAAGCAAAAACTGGAAGTAAACCTCAGGAAATGTGATTTTATTGCCAACAGACTGATTGATGAATATATCTATGGCTTACACCATCCTTATGGTAAGTATACTTCAACAAAAGATTTTGAAGAACTTACAAGAGAGGAGCTGCAGTTATTTTATCAAAAGTATTATACAGAAGGAAAATGCCTGGTATTTGTTGCAGGTAAGCTACCAGTTGATCTGGCAAAGCAATTGAATGAAAGTTTTGGTGATTTGGACTTAAACAAAAAGGCTTTACTTGAAATTAATTATCAGGTAAAACCTGCTGATAATAAAAAGTACAATTTATCCAATGATCCCGAAGGGGTGCAGGGTGCTATACGTATAGCAAGGCCCATTTTTAACCGCCACCATCCCGATTTTCAAAAGGTTCAGATTTTGAATAATATTTTTGGTGGGTTTTTTGGTTCAAGGTTAATGAGTAATATTCGTGAGGATAAAGGGTACACT